>JASHTZ010000324.1 GCA_030040295.1 Terriglobia bacterium
GTGACGATCATCTGGATGAATTCATCCACCACATTGACGTTGGAATCTTCCAGCATGCCTTGCTGCAACGTTCCCAAGCCTTCGGTGCCGCCCGGCGTGCCCACAATGGGGTCGCCCGAAGCGGTGGTCTGAGTGAACAGACCGTTGCCATTGCTCAGCAGCCCCGCGGGATTAGGGAACGTGGCCAGTTGAATCACACCCACCTGTTGAGAGGCGGTCTGGCCCGGCAAAGTGACGGTGACCGTGCCGTCCGTGCCGATGCTGACGGCCGTGGCCGCAGTGGGAATGTTGATGGCCGGCTCCAGAATGTCGCCGTTGGCCGTCACCACGTTTCCCGACTGATTCACCTGGAAACTCCCGGCGCGCGTGTAGGCGATTTCACCATTGGTTTGCTGAACCTGAAAGAAGCCCGCACCCTGAATCGCCAGGTCGAGGGAATTCCCCGTATTTTCATATTCGCCCTGCAATTGGAGAACCTCGGACGACGCTGCGCGTGTGCCCAAGCCGATTTGCAAACCCGCGGAGACGGTGGTCTGCTGCGTCGCCGCGCTGCCCGGCACCACTAGTTCCTGGTAAATCAAGTCCTGGAATTGCAGCCGGGTCTCGCGAAAGCCCACCGTGCTGGCGTTCGCAAGGTTGTTGGCAATGGTATCGAGATTGAGCTGCTGCGCGAGCATGCCGCTCGCCGCGGTGTAGAGTGCGCGTAACATGTTCTCTCCTTAAGAAAGTAGCTGGTGGCCAAGAACTACTTAACGGGAAAAACTGCGTCCTATTCTCTAACGAATGTTTTTTTCTAGCCGCTAAGCAAAAGCCGTTAGCCACTGCCTTCAACTTACTCTTGAAAGATCCTGCGCCGGCGCGGCATTGAACACCGTGTGAAAAATCGAGAGCGCCTGCGTCAGGAGCTGCGCGTGCCGCTGAAGGGTGATCAATCCAACGGCGCCCGCAATGGGATTCATGTTGGAGCCCTCCAACATGCCTTGCGAAAGGCGCGGATCGTCATCGGGCTGCTCAGAGCCGGTGGGCGCCGAGTAGTAGGAATTGCCCTCCGACGAGAGGTTGGTTCCCGGAGCGAAGGTCACCAGCTTCAGGTTGGCCACCACTGCGCCCTGCTGCGAAATCGTTCCATCGGAGCTGAAGGTGGTTTCGCCGCCGGGAAGCACCACCGGACCTTCATCCCCCATCACCGCGTCCTGCGTGGCCGTAAGAAGATTTCCGTCGGCGTCAGTGTGGAAGTTTCCGTTGCGGGTATAGCGAATTCCCGCCGGGGTCTTGACCACGAAAAAGCCCGAGCCTTCCAGAGCCAGGTCAAGGTCATTCCCGGTCTTCTGGAATTCACCGGTTCTCATATCCAGCGCCTCACCGCCCAAAACTCCGTAGTCGTTCACTGCTTCATTGAGAGGACTCAGCGTCCGGTTTCCCGTGCTGGCCTCGAGCGCGCGATAGAACTCCAATTGCGATTTGAATCCCGGCGTGCTCGAATTCGCCAGATTGCTTGCGGTCAGGTCCAACGCATTCGTCTGCGCAACCAGACCCGTGCACGCGGCATAGAATCCACTGTCCATTTAAGTTCTCCCCGCCCATCACGATGCAGGCAGAGGGCCACAGTCAATCCGTGTTCGATTTTCCCTGTAAGAAATTGACTCCGCACCTGTTCGCGAATCATCAAAGGGATTTAATGTGGGTAGGAATGAGAAGAATCTGCCTCACCGATGGGCAAGCGTGGGCAAGATGTTCCCATTGTGCGTCGCATTTCGAACCCCTATGACAAAGTGGCTTCCGCTTCTATCCGAGCGTGACCAATATGGCCGTGCCCCACGAATGCATTAAGGTTTAAGAAATAAACAATCTCTGGCAAAGACCAAAAGTCAGGCAAGGCACGAATCCTTGGCTTTCCTCTTTGCACCTTGGCGTCTTCGCGTGAAATCCTCTTCTGCCGAGTGGACTACTCCACGTCTACTCCCGCCCGCGTACAATCACGGCCAGGAACGGCCATGCCCAAGCACGGGATCGATTTTCACGCGCGTCCTTCATCGCCATTCCATCATCAAATCCTGGTAGTGAATTATGCCCTGACTTTGGCCGGGATCGAGAATGGGCATAGGGTTCGCGCCGAGCGACGAGCAGGAGAAACCAATGAACAGCGAAGAAAACGCGACGAAGATGCAGGCGGGGATACTCACAGTAGCCGTTAATGATGATCAAAAACTTCTCGCTGAAAAGATCACACCCCAGTACGCGAATGAGGCGGTGACTCGCGAAGTCTCGTCCTGGGAAGGCGTGAGCGTTCACAATCATCGCTTTGGGGGCGTGGAATTCCGTCTGGGGCGGCGCGAGCTCGGGCACTTGCACGGCACATTTGCCGATTTGCCATTCCGCCGGGATGTTCATGACGAACTCGTGGCTTCAGGGCGCGCCAAACCGCACCACATCCTGCCGGATTCGGGCTGGGTCACCGCCCCGATGCGGTCCAGGGCGGAAGCGGAAAACGTCATCAGCCTGCTTCGACAGAATTACGAGCGGCGAGTCGATTGAAGGAGTCACCCTCTCTTCTCCTACTCTATTAGTGAGATCTTTTTGGGGGAGGCTAAATACTCGAGACCATCCAGGTCAGCACCACCGCGGCGACAGTAAAAGTTTCACCCACCAGCAAACCTGTTCCCCAAGCGTGCACGAGGTACGGCCAGAGGCCTCCTGCCTGCGCGACGGCGTCGGGCGCAGGCTCGATGGCCGCGCGTCGGGCAAAGAGCACGAAGTAAGAAAGTGCCATCAGTGCCCACATGAGGAAAAGATAGGCTTTGCGCGCGGCACCGCCCGGCTCGGCGCGCCAGCCCGCAACTTTCCATGCCGCGATCAGCGTGGCGATGCCGGCCAAGGTCCGCAAGATCGCGGTGTTCCCTACCTGCTCGTCATGCCGCCAAAAAAGCAACGCGTCCGTGGCAGCGGCGAAGAAGGTCATGGTCACTCCGATCTGCCACGCCGCAGAAGTCCACTCAAACGCCACACACCACAACACGGGCCCCAGAAGGATCCACGGCACAACGGTGTGGAAAGCGCGACTGGTGCCGCCGATCATCACTCCTGCGTATAAGCTGTTGGCGATCGCCACGCCCAGCATTCCGGTGAGCACAATCGCCCACCGTGGCCATTTGCCCGCAGCATCGGTCTCTGAAGAATCCTGGCCCTTTGGGAGCTTGTCCTTCAGGAAATATGTTCCGAGCCCAACCGCCGCGCCCATGAATGCGCCGAAGGTGGTTTCTGCCAACTTCCACCAATCGTATCCCACTGCGTAGGCAGAATGCCGGCCGAGGGCGGCGAGCGTGACGGCCACCGGATACCCGATTCCACCTCCCAGTGCAGCCCAAGCGGCACATTGAAGCGGAAGGCGCGTGCCCCCGCCGCGCGCCGACAGCCAGGTGAGCAGGGCGATTCCTCCCAATAACAAGCCGCACCAGATTTCCGGGCGATCGAGCGAAAAATAAATCAGCTTGGGCCTGTTCACCGCCCACCAACCCGCATAAAAAACCACGATCATGATGAGCCCACCAATGGCAATGTCGCGCTTGGAATAAAGGTGAGCGGCGAGAGCCAGTCCCAACCCTGCTCCTCCCAACATTGCCCACAAGGCGCCCTTCAAAGCCAGCCCGGAGTATGCCAAGCCGAGCTTTACGAGATGATCGGGATTCGTTCCCATCAGGTAACCGGCCGTTTGCAGCGTGGTCTCATCGGCGCCAAAACCAAAGCCCACGGCGGTCAGCGCCACGGCGAGGCCGGCGGAGAAGCGTTTGCCTTTTAGCAGAATGCTGACGGCAAGGCCGAGCAGCGCACCGGGAATCATGGCGCCATTCGCGTGTCCAAAGAGGCCGCGAATGCCCCAGCCGAGCCACATGGTCAGGGCGGGAAGAAAGATGTACGTCAACATTCCATGGTCATGCGAATTGGAGATTGTTTTCGTCAAAATAAATGTCGTCCGATTGCGCAGCATACCACGTCGGGGGCACCCCGCGCCCTGCGGCCCATAGCCTTCAGGCGACGGGTCGTGGGTGTCCTGCACAGCAGTTCTGAACGGAAGGGTAGGGACGAGCCCTGCCCCTACTGCGTCGTTATCCCTCGACGCTGTTCGCCGATTGGATTTACAATGTCGGACTCGCCCAGCGGGCAATTATTGATTCATTCAATTCGCCGCTGCGTTCGAATCAATGTGGAGGCCTTGATGTATAGAAAGTTTCTGCCGGGATTCCTGCTCATTTCGTTGCTGCTCCCCGGCTATAGCGGGCCCGGTTCTGCGCAAACGCCCTCCCGCAGGGCCGTGGTTACCGATTACGTGAATCCGTTCGTTGGAACCGCCGGCCGCGACATGGGCAATACCTATCCCGGCGCGGCGCTGCCCTTGGGCATGATGCAGTGGAGCCCTGAAACTTTGCTGGGCTTCGTCAAGCACGATGGCAGCTATTTTTACGGCGACGACGAAATCCGCCAGTTCAGCCTGAATCATCTGAGCGGGCCCGGCTGCCCCATCATGGGCGATGTTCCCATCATGCCTTTCCTTGGCGAAATGGTGAAAACGCCAACGACCGACGAAAAATCCTTCGCGCTGAAATTTTCACACGCGAACGAAGAGGCCTCACCGGGATATTATTCCGTCGCTTTCGATAACGGTGTGAAAGCGCAGTTGACCGTCACCACTCGCTCCGGCATTGGGCGCTTTACATTTCCAGCTTCACCCCACGCGGGAATTTTCTTCAATGTTGGGCGCAATGGCACCGGCGTCTTCACTACATCCGTGGACATCACCGGTGACCGGGAGATTTCCGGCAGCGTCTCAACGGGCCACTTCTGCGTGGTGAGCGAGGACACTTACACCGTCTATTTCGCCGCGGAATTCAGCCGGCCATTTGCGGACTTCGGCACCTGGAGTACGTGGAACGTCAGCGAAGGCCAGCGCACCGTGCGCGGGCCGGGCACCGGCGGGTTCGTGGAGTTTGATACCACAAAGGATCCCGTTGTCACGATGAAGATTGCGCTTTCCTACGTGAGCGCGGCGAAGGCGCGGCAGAATCTGGAGCGCGAAATTCCCGGCTGGAATTTTGATGCCGTGCGCGAAGCGGCGCACAACCGCTGGAATCACGATTTGGGGCTCATTCAGATCGACGGCGGCACGGACGACCAGAAACGCGTCTTTTACACCGCGCTTTATCACGCCCTGCTGCACCCCAATATTTTTAACGACGCGGACGGGCAATACATCGGCTTCGATGACCAGCTTCACATGGCCAGGGGATTCAATGTTTACGCCAACTATTCCGGCTGGGACATTTATCGCTGCGAAATGCAGTTACTGGCGCTGCTTTTCCCCAAAGAAACCAGCGACATGGTGACGTCGCTGGTGCTCGACGAGCAGCAGGGCGGCGGGCTGCCGCTGTGGCCGGTGGCCAACCACGAAGCGTGCCAAATGGTGGGCAATCCCGGACCACCCATCATCGCTGACGCATACGCCTTCGGCGCGCGCGACTTCGATCGTAAGGCGGCGCTGGCTGCCATGCTGCGCGGCGCGACGGTTCCGGGCGCGAAATCCAATTTCTGTCCGGAGTGGGATGATCTGAACGCCTATATGAAATACGGGTACCTCGGGCCGGACACGATCCGCTGGCACAACCGCCGCGACAGCCCCTCGCACACGCTGGAATTTACCACCACGGACTTTACCATCGCGCAATTTGCCCACGATTTGGGAGACCGGAGCGTTTACCAGACCTTCATGAAGCGCGCGCAATTCTGGCGGAATACTTTTGACACTGAAACCGGCTACGTTGAACCGCGCCTTAAAGATGGAACGTTCATCAAAGTCGACCCAGCCAATCCACGCTACAAAGTGGATGGCGAAGAAACCAGCTATGTGGAAGGAAATGCCGCGCAGTACAGTTGGATGGTGCCTTACAACATGCGCGGCTTGATTGACGCGATGGGCGGCGACGCGAAGGTGGTGGATCGCCTGGATACATTTTTCACCGAGTTGAACGCCGGCGAGAACAAACCTTACTTCTGGATCGGCAATGAGCCGGTGTTCGCCGTGCCTTGGGCGTACGATTTTGCCGGCGCGCCTTGGGGAGCGCAGTCCGTCGCGCGGCGCGTGGAGCTTGAACTTTTTACGTCCCAACCCGATGGCGAACCCGGCAACGATGATTTGGGCGCCATGTCCGCGTGGTACGTCTTCGCGGCGCTGGGTGGTTATCCCGCCATTCCCGGCGTGGGAGGCCTGGCGCTGGATAGCCCGCTGTTCCCGAGCGCGACGGTCCACCTGGGCAACGGGAAAATTCTAAGGATCATTGGCGAGGATGCCTCGGACGAGGATCCCTATGTGCAAAGCCTCGAGGTGAACGGCCAGCCTTCCGAGAAAACCTGGATTTCTTACGACACACTCAGCGAGGGCGCGACGCTGGACTTCAGGCTCGGAAGCGCTGCCAACAGACAATGGGGCGCGAAGCCTGGAGACGCACCTCCTTCCTTCACGCGAGGCACGGAGGCACCGGGCAAGTGAAATTCCCTCACATGACAGGAAAGATGACGCCCCGATCGTTCTCCCTGTTCCTGATCCCCGCGACGGTTTTTCTTTTGCTCAACGATGCGAGCCTCGCTGGCAGTGCGGAACGTATGGAAACCGGTCCGACCGGTTATGTCAACACCTTCATTGGCAGCGCAGGCCCTGATGCGGGCGCAACATTTCCTGGCGCGACGCTTCCCTTCGGCATGGTGCAGTGGAGCCCCGACACTTCCAACGGCTTCACGCGCAAAAACGTGGGAAGTTATCAGTATAGCGACAACATGATTCGGGACTTCAGCCTCACGCACCTGAGCGGTCCCGGCTGCCCGGTACTGGGCGATATTCCCATCCAGCCCTTCGTAGGGGAGATCAAAACATCCCCGGCCCTTGATCCCGCCATTTACCGCGCCAAATTCTCTCATTCAAACGAGCAGGCTTCGCCGGGTTATTACGTCGTGCGCTTTGACGATGGCATCCGCGTAGAACTGGCGGCAACGCTGCGCGGCGGAACGGGAAGATTTGAGTTCCCGCCTTCCAGAAATTCCACGCTGATATTCGATTTGGGCCGCAATGCTACTGAGGTGTTCAGCGCCCGTTTGGAAATTGAGGCACCCAACGAAATTTCCGGCAGCGTTTCGAGCGGCGCATTCTGCCACTCTACCAACCGCTACAAAATTTATTTCACAGCCGAGTTCAACCGCCCGTTCAGCAGCTTCGGTGCCTGGAGCGGCCCGGACCTGAATAAGGGGCAGCACACCGTCGAAGGGGGGCACACGGGCGGATGGGTGACTTTCGACACCACCCGAATCCGTAAAGTGGAAATGCGCATCGCCATCTCTTATGTCAGCGTCACCAACGCCGAGAAAAACCTCAGTGTGGAACTTCCTGGTTGGAATTTTGAAGCAGTGCGCCGCGCCGCGCACGACCGTTGGGACCGCGAGTTGCAACGCATCTCCGTGAGCGGCGGCGATGAGAATGACAAGCGAGTGTTTTATTCCGCCCTCTATCGCTCCTTCCTGCATCCCAATGCTTTCAACGACGCGAACGGGGAATACAAAGGTTTCGACAACAAAGTGCACGTGGCCCGGGGCTTCACCCTTTACGCCAACTACTCGGGCTGGGACATTTATCGGGATGAAGTACAACTGCTCGCCATGCTGGAACCGAAAGTTGCGAGCGACATGGCGGAGTCACTGGTGGTTGACGCGGCGCAGGGCGGTGCGCTGCCCGTGTGGCCCGTGGCCAATGACGAAGCGTGCCAGATGGTGGGGAGCCCGGCGTGCCCGATTATTGCTGACGCCTACGCGTTCGGCGCGCGGGGATTTGATGCTAAAGCTGCGCTGGCTGCAATGCGCAGGGGCGCGACGGTGCCGGACCTCCATTGCAATCGTTGCCTGGAATGGGATGCTCTGGACACTTACCTGAAAAACGGGTATCTCGGCCCGGACACGCGCGGCCGCCGCCTGCACAGCGGGCCTTCGCAGACGCTCGAATACACTACGGCGGATTTTTCCATCGCCCAACTCGCCGGGGCGCTGGGGGATTCGGCCACCTACCAGGAGTTCATGCATCGCGCGCAATTCTGGCGGAACACATTTAACGCAGGCACCGGCTACGTGGGTCCGCGCACCAAGGACGGCCGGTTCATCCCTAACGACCCAGCCGCCTACAATTACTTCGTTGAGGGCAACGCCGCACAGTACAGTTGGATGATTCCCTACAACCTGCGCGCGGTGTTTGCCCTGATGGGCGGCAACGCCAAAGTGGTTGCAAGACTTGACAAGTTTTTCACTGAATTGAATGCCGGCGAAGCCGCTCCGTATTTCTGGGTTGGGAACGAGCCGGTGTTTTCCGTTCCCTGGGGATACGATTTTGCCGGCGCACCCTGGCGCTCGCAAGCGATTGTGCGGCGCGTGGAAACCGAGCTCTTTACACCGCAACCGGACGGCGAGCCCGGCAATGACGATCTGGGCGCCATGGCCGCGTGGTACGTCTTCGCGGCGCTGGGCGTTTATCCGGCGATTCCCGCCGTGGGGGGATTCGCAATCAATAGCCCTTTGTTTCCGAAAGCGTCTATTCATCTCGGTAACGGCAAGACTATCGAAATTGTCGGCGAAAATGCCTCACCTTCAACGCTCTACGTTCAAAGCCTGAGCCTGAACGGTCGCCCATATCAACATACATGGATCAGTTATGATGATTGGAGCGGAGGCGCCAAACTGAAGTTCACGCTGGGAAACGCGCCTAACAAGGATTGGGGATCGCGGCCGGAAGACGCGCCGCCGTCGTTTTCGGAGGGGACGAAGTAGATCTTGTCGCGTTCCGGTTCGCTTGGGCGAGGGCGTCAGAAAACTTCAACCTTGATTCCGCGGGCGGTTTTGAGCGCGCGGTCGCAGGTCACCATGGGGGCATTCAAGGCTTCGGCAAGGGCCAAATAAACGGCGTCGTAGGCTGTAAAGTTATGCCGGCGAGTCCAGATTTGTGAGAGTAGTGGGAAATGCGAATGGCGGTAAATGGGAATGCCCGCCAAGTCTGTGAGAGCTTCAGCCCCGCGGTCAGGTGAAATTTGATTGGTACGGACCAATCGCCGCAAGGTTTGAGTGATCTCGACGTCAATTAGGTGCGGCGCGTGCAATGTCTCACCCGGCGCAGAGATTCGCAAGCTGATTTGTATTGACGCAGCAGTCTGGAGGAGGACTTCGATTACGGCGGAAGCGTCTAGGACGATCAACGGCTGTCCCTCTCCGCCCTGATGATAGCCGCTGGAGAGACTCGAAGCCGGACTGGCGTTCGCTTAGCGAGCCTGCGCATCATCTCCGGAAGGGTCGGGCGCTCAGCGACCTGGCGAATCTCGCGCAGCAGGTAGCTGGAGAGCGTCATCCCTTCCAGTGCCGCCCGCGCTTTGAGCTGCCGGTGCAAGTCCGCGGGTACATTTCGAATTTGAATCATAATTGCCATGCAAATATGATACTTTCATCAAAATCACATGTCAACGCCAAGGAGTTGTATTGTCAAACGTAGAGACTATAAATCTCAAAGCTTCCGCCCGCAACGCGCGAGTCGCCCTCTTTGATTTTGACGGCACCATCTCGCTGATTCGCTCCGGGTGGGTTGAAGTGATGGTGCCGATGATGGTGCAAATTCTCGCCGGCCTTCAGACCGGCGAGAGTAAGGCGGCGCTTCGCGCCCTCGTGGAAGATTTCGTGGCGCGCCTGACCGGTGAGCAGACCATCTACCAGATGATTGAGCTCACCCGGCAGGTGGAACTGCGCGGCGGCAAGCCGCTTGAGCCGCTTGTCTACAAACGCATGTATCACGACAAGCTGATGACCAACATCGAATATCGCCGCCAGGACCTGCGCAGCGGCAAGGTGTCACCGGATAAATACTTGGTGCCGGGCGCGCGGCCTTTTCTCGAATCCTTGCACGACCGCGGCATGAAGTTATATTGCGCCAGCGGCACGGACGAGGTTTACACTTTGGAGGAAGCTGGGTTGCTCGGCGTTGGCCAACTCTTTGACGGCGGCGTCTTCGGCGCGCAGGACGATTACAAAAGTTTTTCCAAAGAGATCCTGATTCAGCGCATGATTTCAGGCCTTGAATGCAAGGGAGACGAGCTGCTGGGCTTCGGCGATGGATTTGTGGAGATTAAAAACGTGAAGGATGTGGGAGGAATCGCCGTCGGGCTAGCCACGGCCGAGCCTGAGTGCCAGGTGGTGGACCCGTGGAAGCGCCAGCGCCTGGTGGGAGTGGGCGCGGACTTTATCGTGCCGAATTTCCTTGGCCGAGACGAGCTGTTGCAAAGGTTGTTTGGGAAGAATTAGCTGTCAGCTAGAATCAGAGGTGTCATGAAATCCAAATACGAAACTTTCGATCGCTCGCAATTGCTCATCAAGCCCCTGGGCGAGCGGAAGCACGATATGGGACTGGATTATGTTCTGAAGCTGGATGAGCCGGCGCCGGAATTTTCGCACCCACAGTTGAAGGAAGTAGCGAAGCGAGTGATCGCCGCCCGCAAGCGGGGTGCGTCGCGAATTCTGATGATGGGCGCGCACGTCATCAAGGCAGGGGCCAGCCGATACGTGATTGACTTGATCGAGCACGGCTACCTGACCCACGTGGCCATGAACGGCGCGGACGCCATTCACGATTACGAGCTGGCGCGCATCGGCGCCACCACGGAGAGCGTGGCGCGATACATTCGCAGCGGCGAATTCGGGTTGTGGCGCGAGACGGGCGAACTGAACGACCTGATTCGCGAGGCCGAGGAGCTGGGACTGGGCCTGGGTGAAAATGTAGGGCGAAGAATCGCAGAGAGCTCCTTCCCCCACAAGAACCTCAGCATCTTTGCGGCGGCCTACAAGCGCTCGATTCCCATCACAGTTCATGTGGGCGTCGGTTACGACATTATCCACGAACATCCCAATTGCGACGGCGCGGCGCTGGGCGCGGCGAGCTACCATGACTTCCTGATTTTCACGAAAACCATGGAAAATCTGGAGGGGGGCATCATGCTGGACTTCGGGTCGGCGATTATGGGACCGGAGGTTTACCTGAAGGCTCTCGCCATGGTCCGTAATGTAGCGCACCAGCATAGCGAAGTGATCAAAAACTTCACCACGGCAGTCTTTGATCTGGTACCGATTCAAGGGGATATTCACCACGAATTGCCCAAGACTGATCCGGGATATTATTTCCGCCCGCACAAAACGATTCTGGTAAGGACCGTGGCGGATGGAGGAGAGAGTTTTTATTTTTGCGGAGATCACCGCGCGACCGTACCCGCATTGCGGCGCGCATTGGGAGAACTTGAATCATGACCATTCCAGGAATTCTTGACGGCATCAAAAAGAAGCGCGCACTGGTGGTGGGTGACATTTGCCTGGACCGCTGGTGCACCTACGATCCGGCCACGGCAGAGCCTTCGGCAGAAACAGGAATTCCGCGATTGGGAATCGTGGCCTCGGAAGTTACGCCCGGCGGCGGTGGCACAGTGGCCAACAACCTCGCTGCGCTGGGACCGGCCAGGGTGGCGGTGCTCGGCGTGCGCGGCGACGATGGATTTGGATTCGAGCTCGACCGAGCGCTGACCGAGCGCGGCATCGACGCGAGCCTGATGGTTCCGGTGCGCAACTGGCAGACCTTTACCTACACGAAGCTCCTGAACCTGGAGAATGGAGTGGAGGACAAGCCGCGCGCGGACTTCATCAACACCAGGGCCCTGCCCTCGGAAGCGGAATTGAAGATTCTCGCCCACCTTGCAAGCACCATCGCAGACTTTGACGCCGTGCTGATTGCAGATCAGGCGGAAACTTCCGCAGGCGGAGTGGTGACGCCGGCGGTGCGCGAGGCGATTATCTCCTGGGCCGCAAAGTTTCCGGGCAAGGTTTTCCTGGCGGATTCGCGCCGGCGAACGCACCTGTTCCGCAAAGTCATGATGAAGCCGAACCAAAGCGAGGCGGAGACTGCATGCAAGGCGCTTTTCGGAAGCGTGGACTTCAGGCGGCTGCGCGAGGCACTCGAAACCAAGGCGCTGTTTGTGACTCATGGCCCCAAGGGGGCGCTGGTGGTCGAACAAGGGAAGGAAAACTGGTCGAAGCCGCGTCCCGTTGAGAAGCCTGTGGACATTTGCGGCGCGGGCGACAGTTTTGCCGCGGGCACGGCGCTCACGCTGGCCGTTACAGGCAATCCCGTAGAGGCTGCAAGTTTCGGCAACCTCGTCGCGTCGATTACGGTCATGAAAAAAGGTACGGGCACGGCGTCACCGCAGGAAATCCTAGCCGCCGTGGCAAAGGACTAACGAAGGGGGCGAGGCGTGGACCGAAGGGAATTTATGAAAACTCCCGTGCAGGGCGCGCTGGCAGCGAGCCTAATGCAGGGGCAAGCGACTCCGGCGCAATCAGAGACGAAGACTCCGGCGCCCAACATCCTTTTCATCATCGCCGACCAGGTAACGCCCTTTATGCTGGGGCCATACGGCCAGAAGGCAGCCCACACGCCGAATCTTGACCAGCTCGCGAGCAGGGGAACGGTGTTCGAGGCCGCCTATTGCGCCAGCCCGCTCTGCGTGCCCAGCCGAATCGGCTTGCTCTCGGGGCGATTGCCGCACAAACTGCATGGCTACGACAATGCTTCGGAATTCGGGGCCCACGTTCCTACTTTCCTCCATTATCTGAATCGCGCGGGGTATCGCACGGCGGGCACAGGCAAATGCCACTTCATCGGGCCAGACCAGAAGCACGGATTTGCAGAACGCCTCGACCCCGATATCTATCCCGCAAATTTCTCCATGCTGCCGGATTGGCGCTTGGGAGCGGTGTTTAACCAAGGGACCTCCGTCGGCGAG
>JASHTZ010000325.1 GCA_030040295.1 Terriglobia bacterium
ATTCCGCGTAAAGCATTACGTGAAACCTACTCGGACGACAGCACTTCCATCTCGGACAGGAAGCGTGACGGATTCTTGCCCCACCCGAAATACCGGGCAGCATAGGTCAACGTAAGGGATTTCCGTGCGCGTGTTATGGCCACAAAGCAATTGCGCCGTTCCTCCTGCATTTCCCGGCTTGATTCGCCCTTCTTGATGCTTTGATATGAAGGCAGCTGGTCATCCGCAAGACCGACAATATATACGTGGTCCCACTCAAGCCCCTTTGCACTGTGGATTGTGAGGCAGCGGACTGCGTCAGGGGGTATTGGAGGAGACTTTTCCACAAGATCCAGTTCCTGGAGAAAAATATTTAGAGTTACTTCATCCGACCCGAATTTCTTGATAACGTCCTGCTGGATTTGCTCCCATGCTCGGCGTTCGTCCCTGTAGTCTGTGAATACCTTTGGTTGCTTGTCCGGCCAAAACCTTTTCCTTCACATCAAACCACTGAAAAGCTGTGACCTGCCCCCGTTTTCAGTACCAATCATAATGCGAGTTCCAGGGTCCATCTTAAGATTGTCTGGCGGCAGCCCGCCTGGATCAGCCGCCTTGCCGTGCGATTTCTCTCAACGAGGTCTCAGATCGCTCTTCTTGAGTAATGAGGTTAGCATGAGGCAGGTAACGATCACAAGATTCGCGCTTGATCAGTTGGGTAGGAGTCACACTGTGCTGCGGTGGCGTTTCCGGATGCGTGATTCTATTGATCAGCAGCTCGATCATGCGTTTGCTGATTTGCTCCGGGAATAGTTCCACGGCCGTGAGTGGGGGATGCGCCATGGCAACCTCGGCGTCGTTAAAAGTTACCACGCTCAAGTCTTCAGGTATCCGTAAGCCTCTCTCTCGAATCGCCTGACAAGCTCCCAGGGCCGCGCGGCCATTGCCCCCCAGCATGGCGGTAGCCGGCACGTTACGGGCCAGAAGGGACTTCGCAGAAAGATACCCAACCTGCGCATCATCGAGGGAATCAAACTCGCTCAGATGAGCCGGCAAGCCCGCTCTTCCCATAGCCTGCTCATAACCCCTATAGCGCCGGGCATACCAAGTAAGTCGGGAATTGCCGATAAACCATATGTCGCGGTGTCCGAGCGATTGAAGGTATTGGGTCAACTCATAGGCGCCCTGCGTGTCATCAAACCAGACGACGTCATATCGTTCTGATTCCCATTGGCCCACAATGTTATTGCCGAGCACCACGAAGGGAACCCTGCGACGCGAAAGCAGATCCAGCAGGTTGGGATAGTTCGCGCCCGCCAGAATAAATCCCGAGACCTGTTCGGAATTCTCAAGGATGGACGGAAGACGAAGCTCCCGAGCAGGTCGGGACGCCGGGTAATGAAAGGCGAGGAAAAGAGTGCTGTACCCGAGAGCGGTGGAGGCGGCCTCCGCTCCCACCAGGATTTGTGAATGGAGGGGATGCAGCATCGGGCGATTGCTGAGGAGAAACGCAAATACCTTATTATTCTTGCTCCGTCCCCGCAGTTCGACGCCCAACTTCAGGGCTGCCCGCACTACCCGCTCGCGGATTTGCGGGTCCACACGGGAATTGCTGTTGGCCACGCGCGAGACAGTGGAAACACTCACGCGCGCACAGCGCGCAACTTCCTGATAGGTTGTTTTCCCTCGCATGGTCATTTGATAAAAATGTCTTTCCCCACGAGTACGTCCACATGGCGCGTAAGGCCTAAGCCCAAGCACGTTCGCGTTCCAGGCCTTTCGCGAGTATTTCTTGAACGTGGGCGACGTCGTCATGCACCTGCCAGTCGAACATTCCAACCGCGATAAAATCTGCCCCTTTCTCGAAAGCGTGTCGAAACCCGTCCGTGGGCAATTTTGACCGGAGAAGTATTGCTGGTTTCTCCGACTGGGTCAAGATAATTCCTCATGATTTTGGAAAATTCATCTGGTATGCGATAGCTTCCGCGCACAAAGCCGACAAAACGCCTGAGTAAGGTTACAGGATAGGGCGTAAATCACAGGTCATAAGTGTTTGAGAAAGTTTCTCAGATCATAAAGAATTTCCTTGACATCATGACCAACGGTCCGATATGGTTCCCCTTCGAATTCGCACTTTGATTCTTTAAGCGCCGGGGTGGCTAGGAACGCCCGCTTGTGCAAATGACGGCCGGGGCCCCAACCAAAAAAATAATACGCCTTTTTCGGATAGCCACAATAAAAGCAAAACGACGGCATTTCCGAAGCGGAGGAGTTCATAATGCGCGGGATTTATCGTGTCATCAAACATGCGGCTTTCTTGGCATGCATTGGCCTTCTGGCGGCGAGTCCCCCTTCGCCAGCCTGGGGTCAGGACACAATACCGATCCAAGCTTCCATCCACAGCCCGATGGTTAGTTTTGCTGCGAAACGGCTGGAGCTGGCCTTGCGGGGGGTAGGATACTTTCGGGAGAGCGGATTCACAATTTCCCTTTCCGTGGAAGCCGGTGAATCGCAGAGTTTTTCCATTCACCGGGACGATCACCTGATCAAAATTACGGGCGGCGACGAACGCGGGCTGATGTATGGCGGGTTGCGTTTGGCGGAGGAGGTGGATCTCGGTGAACCCCTGGAATCAGTACCGGACGAAACGCGTACGGCCTTTGTACCGGTGCGGGCCTTCAAGTTCAATCTTCCGCTGCCAGGCTGTTTATATCTCGACCAGTACTACCTTACACATAACAAATGGTTCTGGAGTCTCGACTATTGGCAGGAGCTCGTTGACACACTCGCCCAGGACAATTACACCACGATTGAGTTTTACAGTGCTGAACCTTGGTCGCAGATGGTCAGCCTTCCCAAGTACCCGGAAGCGAGCACTCTGACGGCGGAGGAAATGCGCCAACATGTGGATTTCTTCCGCACGCTCTTCCGCATGGCCAAAGACCGCGGGCTCGACACCTTCCTGATTACTTGGAACATTCACCTTTCGCCGTCTTTTGCGCAGGCGCACCAACTTCCTTTGACGAACGTTGATTCCCCTCTCGTGCGCGACTACCTGCGCGAAAGCGTTAGAGCCGTGCTCTCCACCTATCCCGACCTGACTGGCCTCGGGACCACCCAGGGCGAGCGGATGGGTGTGATTCCCACCGACCAGCGGGCGAGCTGGGTTGCGGACGTTTATTTTGGTGGTATTCAGGAGTCAGGTCGCCATCAAGTTCCATTCATTCTCCGCTATTGGGGCGGCACCGCGGAGGCGACGGAAAAGGCGGTGGCGGCTTACGAAGAAGGTCCCGTCTATCTCGACATCAAATACAACGGTGAACACGGCTACGCATCGCCTATGTACCACGTGCGAGATTCATCTTGGCTTTCTCAAACGCACCACTATAAGCTTCTCTGGCAGTTGCGCAACGACGATCTTTACATCTTCCGTTGGGGTGAACCGGAATTCGTACGCGAGGTAATGCAGAATGTGCGCGCGGCCGGGACGGCGGGCTACACGTATGGTTCGGAAATCGACATTCCAGGTACCGACGATTTTGACGTTCCGGCAGCGGCCGCCCACCGAAGCTGGAAGTACGAATTTCAAAAGCAATGGTTTACCCTGGCCCTTTGGGGCCGTCTGGGTTACGACCCGAGCCTGCCCGAGTCAATTTGGAGGGGCTA
>JASHTZ010000326.1 GCA_030040295.1 Terriglobia bacterium
GGAGCGTCCATGGTGTCCAAATTTCCGCCGCGCTCCACAGCCTCCGCCTGATAGCGCTCCACCGACAACTGCATGCGGATGCTTTGGAAAAGCGCCTCCGCCAATTCCAGAATGCGCGTGCGCTCCTCCTGCGCCACCCGCTCGGTGAATGCCTTGCTCAGAATTCCCTGCGCCTGCGCCAGAACGACGGCCGGAACCAAACCGTTGGTGGGCGGGTCTTCGCGGTGGCCATGGTCCAAGGGCGCAATGGGTTGCGAGCCCACGGCGTGAATCACCTGCAATGCATCGAGCGCCTGGCCGTACAAATCGGTCTCATAAATCAGCCGGCGTCGAGCATAGGCGTCGTAATAGGCTCGATAGAGCCCCTGCTGGAATCGCCAGCTCAGCAATTCCGCGGGAGCGGCGTTGCGCTCCATGGTCTGGAAGCGCGCGAGTGTGGCCTCAACATTTTCGTTCGCCAGCAGCGGCCCCTGCCAGGCTTTCTCGAGCCCCAGCAGCCCGTGAGCAAAATCCTCGGAGTAGCGGTCGCTGATAAAAAAGCGGCTGTAGTCGCGCAGCACGTCGATGAGCTTCGCATCGGGGTCCCAGGCCATGGCATTCCAAACAAATTTGTTCACGTCATCGTTGCAGCCTTCCGAGTACGACCCGAAGCCCGCTGAATACGGCAAGTAGCGCCGCGCGATGGTGGCGAACGACTCCGGCCGCGGGCAGATCGGTTCCCTGCCCTCCGTCAGCGAGAATGCCACGTCCCAATCCGGCACCGGGAATTGGCATTCCAGGGTGTGCGTAATGTCCGGATACAAACGGATCGGGTAGCGCTGCGGAACGCGCTCGCGCAGCGTGGGCAAATCCACACGCGATTGCGGGCCAAAGACTACTCCCGCGAGCCACTCCGGCTGGCCTTTCAGGATTTCAAAGAAATCCTCGAACCATGCTTCCGTGAATGATTGCGGCGACATCCACATTTGGCCTTGGGGATGATATTTGCGCAGATTCGCCGTCTGCTTTTCGAGCAGAGCCATCATGTATTTGGGTTCCGTGTGCCCGGGATCGCCGCCCGGCACAAAAACCGCATCCACTCGCGGCAGTGCCTGGAAGATTTCTCCCCACGCGGCAATCTCGCGCTCCACCACCGCTGGGTCGGAATAGTCACGCTCCATGGCCGGGTACCAGACCCACACATCTAGGCCATATTCGTCGCAGATGCGCGACATTTCGATCATCATTTCCTTCTTGGGAAGCGTGAAGTGCGGGCTGTCCTCTTGGTCATCCGAACGCGGCGGAATCAGCTCGATGAGATTGCAGCCGAAAAGACCCAACTCGCGGATGTACTGGTCCCACATCGCCACGGTCCAGCCGTCGTAGGAGTTGGTTTTGGGGCGATACCCAAGCTGATGGCCGCGCAGGCGGTACTTGGGCGAGGACTGAACATTCAAATTACTCGGCGCTTCCACGCGCAGTTTGGTCATCCGCAGCGAGCGCAAGAGTTTGCCTACGCCATAGAGCACGCCGCGCTCGTCGGACCCGGTTACTGTAACGGCTGTTCCCGTCTCGCGTTGCGCAACGCTAATCGAAAACCCTTCCGGTGCATTCCGTTTATCTTTGCCCGATGGCGCGCGAGGGCGGGTCGGCGAGCCGCTCAAGATTTCCGCTGTTACCACCGGACCTTGCCCCGAGGGCATGGAATTGACAATCGGCCAGCGCAGCTCCGTTCGCTTTTCCACCTCTTCGACCAGCGCCTTCACCACTCGGTGCGCCCGGGGCGAAAGACTGGGCCCAGCAAGGATCTTTGCCGCGCTGAGGTCCACCCACTCGCTCCCCGCGGCGTTCTCTCCCGCCGCATGCAATAATGACGCCGGCGCAAGCGATAGCCCCGCCGCCGATCCCAGCAACCCGCCCGCATTCTTAAGAAATCCTCGCCTGTCAACCGTCATACGCACGCCCCCCGTGGTTATTATTATAATTGCGCACAAATTTTATCGTCAGACTGGAATGAGGCCAACAGAAGATTGTGAGCTGTGACGCGGGTGTCCACACCCGCGGTTTAGATAATTTCAAATCCTGCGTTCGCGGGTTGACCAGTGACCAAACTCCAATCGCGGGTGGGGACACCCGCGCTACAGTGACCAATTTATCGCGGAAAATCCGGATCAATTCCTTCCTCTTCATCATAGGAAGGCCGGGGCGGGGACGGACAAATAACTTCCATCAGGTTATAGCGAAGCTCATCAGAGAGTTCAGTAATCTGCATTCCATCGGCCACGAGCACTTTGCACGCCAGCACGGCGCGAGGCGGGCCGTCCGGCTGTCCGGCCATCGTGTAGGTCACGCGGCAAAGCTGGCATTCCTGATTCCAACAGAAGCGCCCGTAGGGAATCGTATTCGGGCTCATGTATTGGAACGCGCGCAGGCAGGTGTTCTTTTCCGGAACCGGGAACTCTTTTCCCAGCACCGTGATTTTCACCAGGCGCTCGAATTCGCGGAATAAGGGATTGCCCATGAAAAGAGACTTCGTAGGGGCAGGGCTCGTCCCTGCCCTTCGGCCCGACGATGTCGGGCAGGGCACCCGCAAGGGGTGTCCATACCTCGATCAGGTTTCAGTCACGAATGTCGCCA
>JASHTZ010000327.1 GCA_030040295.1 Terriglobia bacterium
CGAGCGGCAGGGCAGCCGTTCCCACCGCCGCTGCTCCGGCAAGTGAGCCTTTCAGGAATGAACGGCGAGCGGACTTTCTGATGCGCATGGAAGGCCTCCAAAGGTGAACTCGGGTGCTTCGGCGCGCCTTGGACCGCCAAGCGGCGCGGGCGCCGGAGGGGCTAAACCTATCACAATCGCGGCCACGCGGCGATGGATTACTGTTGTGGGGATCTGAGGTAATCAAGCAGTTTGCGGAATGCCGCGCCGCGGTGCGAGACCGCGAGCTTCTCTTCCGGCTGCATCTCCGCGAAGGTTTTGTCCAATGGGGGATAGAAGAAGTACGGGTCGTATCCGAAGCCGCCGGTGCCGCGCGCTTCGTCAATGATGATCCCGTCTACGCTCCCCTCCACGGCCGTAACCACGCGCCCGGAATTGGCGAGAGCAATTACGCAAACGTAATGCGCAGCGCGTCCCGTGGTGACGCCCGAGTTTCGAGTTTCGAATCTCGATCTTCGCCTTTCAGCTTCGTGGATTTCCGCCAGCAGGCGTTGGTTGTTCTCTTCATCTGTGGCATGAGGTCCGGCGAAGCGCGCGGAGTAGATTCCGGGCGCGCCATGGAGCGCGTCGACGCAAATGCCGGAGTCATCGGCGAAAACCCATTCCGCCGTCTTTGAGCCGTAATACTCCGCCTTCTTGCGCGCGTTTTCTTCAAACGTCGTTCCATCCTCAACGCAGGCGGTTATCGCGGAAATTCCGGGCAGCGCCTCGACGGTTATGCCCCGAATGGCGGCAGCAGCGGCGAATTCGCGCAGTTTGCCCGGATTGGAAGAAGCCAGGAACAGGAGCGAGGGGGGAGCGACGACTGGCAAGCGGGAATTTGGCGCGAAAAGCTTTTCGGGAGGTATCGGGTTACTCTTCACTTGTTGCTCATCTGGATCTTCAGGATCGACTTCTGGACTTCAATCAAGCGCTGGATTGCAGGGCGCGCGAGCTCAATCAAGGCGTTCAGGTCGTTGGTGGAGAAGGTGCGGCCTTCCGCCGTGGCTTGGGTTTCCACCAGCCTGCCTGCGCCGGTCATGACGATGTTCATGTCCACTTCGGCGGTGGAATCCTCCGCATAGCTGAGATCGAGCAGCATCTCCTCGCCGACAATGCCCACGCTGATGGCGGCGAGGTAATCCTTTAGGGGATTCGCCTTGAGCCCGCGTTGCACTTGCAGTTTCAGCACGGCCAGGCCGAGGGCCACAAGGGCGCCGCTGACCGAGGCCGTGCGCGTGCCGCCATCGGCGCGGATGACGTCGCAATCGATCCACACCGTCCGCTCACCCAGCACCTCCAGGTCGATCACCGCGCGCAGCGAGCGGCCAATAAGGCGTTGAATCTCCATGGTGCGTCCTGATTGGCGGCCGCGCGTGGACTCCCGTGGCGTGCGTGTGCTGGTGGCGCGCGGAATCATGGAGTATTCGCTGGTAATCCACCCCCTTCCGCTTCCTTTCTGGAATGGAGGAACGCCGTCCTCCACCGAAGCCGTGCAGATCACCTGGGTTTCGCCGAGGCGAATCAGCGCAGAACCCTCCGCGCTGGAGATAAAATTGGGGACGATCTCGAGTGGCCGCATTTCCGTTGCCGCGCGATGATCGGGCCGAACCAGCTTGCCGCCGGAGTACAGCAAGCCACTGAGTGGGCGTGGTGTGGGCATATTACCCTTCAGGTCCTTTTGTTGAGATCAAGCAAGTCCTCAATGGTTAGTTTCTTGTCTTCGGCATCACCCCTCTGTGATGGCGGATGACACCCTTCATTGACTCGACTTCACCCTCGAGGGATCGGGTACGTAGGGCACGGTAAGATCCGCGTGCCCATCCAGGGTTTCCACTTCCTGTCCCTGAATCAAGAATTGTACTCTCTTCACCGAGGGTATATTCAGAGCAATGGAATCCACGATGGAATAAATCGCCAGGGTTTCGCTCTCGATGCCAGGCTCGAACTCGCCCAGCAAGTCGGACGACAAATCCAGGAACGCCGTGCCATCGGCAGAGAGAAAGACGGCGCGCACGGAAGTAGAGGCCGGAAGCACGCGGCCATAACCCTGATGCGAGCCCTCGGCCAGCGCCAGCACGACCTGGCGGATGCGGTCTGGATCGGCTTGCGCCCAGGTCAGCGAGCGGCTTTCCGGTAAGATTTTGCCCTCGTCCAGGGCTGGGAAGTAGAGTGTGGCAACTTGTGTGGTGCCGTTGTTGGGCTGCAAGGCAATTTGGCTGAGCTTCGCCCGGGCTGCTTGCTCCGCCCGCGGTGGTTCCACAAAGACACGCTTGGAGAGCGAGCGCAGGTAGAATCCCCCCACGCCCAGGGCCACGAGGACAAAGACGAAGAAGATCGTGGCGCGGCGAGTCAAGGGGTAGTTCCTCCTTTCCAGAAGATCGCCAGGGCTTGAACCACCGCACTCGCCACCTGCTGTTGGAAGGCGGGATTCGTGAGCGCCGCCGCGTCTCCGCTTGGGGCGAGGCGGCCCAATTCAACAGCCACGGCGGGCGAATCGACGCTACGCAACGAGTAAACCGGCGCAGTGGAAGGCTGTTCGACCTCCGCGCCATTGATCTGCGCGAGTTGCTGTTGCAGCGTCAGGGCCAGTTGGACGCTTTGCGTCGATTGCGATTCCTGCACTTCACTCCAAGGCAGAAAGGTGGGAGGCGGAGGCTGTGCGGGCGGGCTGGGAGGTTGGAAGGTGAAGATGGAAATGCGCGGTGATGATGCGCCCAGATCACCCGCATGGAAACTGATGAAGCACATTGCGCCGGAAAGGTTGGCGGCTAAGGCACGCTGCTCTGCGCTGACGTTCACATCTCCCGTGCGCGTCAGCACCACGCGGTACTTGTCCGTAGCCAGCAGGGCAGTCCGCACCTGCGCCACCACCTGCGCCACCAGGTTCTTTTCAAGAATCCCGTCGCTGCTGTGGCCGCCGTTGTCCGTGCCGCCGTGTGCGGGGTCAAGAGCTACCACGGGAAGCGGCGGTCCAGGCGGCGTGGCGGGATTCTCTTCCGTCACGCTCGGGGCGGGTTGCTGAGGGAGAGTTGGAGCAGATACTGGCGGAGGATTGGGAGATGGCTGCGGCTGTTGAGCCTGTGGCATCAGGAGCGGCGGTTTCAGAACATCAGCCAGCAGGATCTTTCCACCTTCCGCCTCCACGGGATAGAAGTTTAGACCGCTCGCGGCGGGCGATAGGATCAGCTTCGGAACTCCGTCTTGATCGTCATAGCGAAGCTCGCTGAGATAGGGATTTTGAAACCGATATGACTGTTCCATCGGTTCGATGGGGTGGTCACCCAGATACATAATCCATTTGCCATTGCTCGATGCCGTGGTCACAGTCACTTTGTCTGTAAACTGCACAGTAAGCCGCGCGCCATTGGCGATGGGATCCAGTCGAACAGTGAAGGATACGGGCTTGACGTCGCCAATGAAGATGCGATTCGTCCCATCCTGGTATTCCACGTCCTGGTGAGTCAAGTGGGGTAGAACCGTTGTGAGGAAGTCTACTGGAACCATCCATTGGCCATCCGAGAGGCGAACCGGTTCCAGGAGGTCGTATTGAGTATGGTCCACCTCAACCGAGGGCCCATTCGGCCGCAAGGCGATTTGCGTGTCGCCGAACCAGACTCGCACCTCATCCTTCTTCTCCTGAACCGCCGCAACCTTGCCCACCATGTTAAGAAGCTGCATCAGCGGCAGGTATTTGACGCCGGAAACCGTCTCGAAGGGAAGCAGATGGTGGGCGGAGGGAAAGTAGAAGACGAAGTTGTCGCTGCGGAGCTCGCGTGCCGGCCAGAAGATCGCTGCGACTCCTAGCAGGAGGATCGCAGGAAGAATCAACCGAGGTTTTGATATTCGCCGGGGAGGATGGGCAGGCAATTCGTCGTCACCTTTGCGGCAGGAGTGGAGCGCCGCGTCGCTTCTCGTTCAAATGGAGATTCTATAGGAATCGGGGCAAGTGCGGCAATGAAGTTTGGAGGAAGCTTTGAAGTGGCGCGGCCATTGTGACCTTGCCGGTGTGCACGTGAGGCGGCTACCCTAGAGGAGTTTTTGCGCCTGAAAACGGAATCTACGTGAATGGGCTTCAATCTGAATCTCGACGAACCCCGCCGCCTTTAGCCGCGCCTCGAACTTTGAAGGGTCAATGGGAACCAAGGTGTCAAATACATGAATCAAGCGCATATATGCATTGACAAGACTGTCTACGCCGGCGAATAAGCCGCCGGGTTGGAGAACGCGGTGAACCTCACGCAGTAATTGGTCTTGAAGTGCCTGAGAGGGAACATGATGAAGCATGGTGAAGCACACGGCGCCGGAAAATTGCGCGTCGGCGAAAGGCATGGCGGTGGCGTCACCCTGGAGGACAGTCACGTTGCTGCCGCGTAACCGGGCGGCGAGTGCGTCGGCGAGTGCGCGATCGATTTCCAGCGCAGTAAGCCGCCCCAGGCCTGAGCGCAGGATGTCGGTCGAAAGCCCGGGCCCGGGTCCCACCTCGAGGACATTCGTTCCAAGTTGAGCTCCCTGTAGGGCCCAGGGCACAACGTTCGTTTCCAGTTCCCTTCGCCAACGATTCGATCGGCACAGCCAGCGGTGAATGCGGTTCATAACTTCAAATTCTTTGCAGCAGACTCGATGAATATGTTAACCTAAGAACTTCCTCGGGTTGCGGGACATTCTCCGCGCCCTCAGTGAACCGAAAATGGTGGGTAAAACTCGACTGAAGTACCTCGCGTGTACCGTTGTACTTTGCGCCCTGGGTTTGCAGACATTCTCCCGACTCGCCCGGACCCAGAACGCTACACCTGCACCCAAAGTTGACTATCAGAAAGACATCCAGCCGATCTTCGCGAAAAACTGCTACAGTTGCCACAGCGCAGGACAGCAGATGAGCGGTCTGCGGCTCGATGACCGCGCAGCGTTCCTGGCGGGCGGGGCAAATGGCAAGGTCGTAGTGCCGGGCAAATCCGCCGATAGCACACTCTACAAACGGGTGGCGGGAATCGGCGGCCTCGCGCGCATGCCCTTCGGCGGGCAACCCCTTTTGCCTGCTGAAATCGAGCTGATTCGCGTTTGGATCGACCAGGGCGCGGAAATTCCCGAATCGGCTGCGGCTAACTACGCACCACCCGAAACGGCCAAGAAGCATTGGGGTTTCATCGCGCCCGTGCTGCCTCCCATTCCGGTTGTAGCGCATAAAGCGTGGGTGCGCAATCCCATCGACTCATTCGTTCTGGCGCGGCTGGAGAAAGAGGGCTTGACACCGTCCCCACGCGCCGACCGCGTCACGCTGCTGCGGCGCTTGAGCCTTGACCTCATTGGTCTGCCGCCCACGCCGGCGGAGGTAGATGCGTTTCTCGCTGACAAGAGCTCCAACGCTTACGAAAAACAAGTCGACCGTTTGCTGAATTCCCCACATTACGGCGAGCGCTGGGGGCGCATCTGGCTTGACGCCGCGCGCTACGCGGACTCCAACGGCTATGAAAAGGATCAGCCGCGCAGCGTGTGGTTCTATCGCGATTGGGTGATCAACGCGCTCAATCACGACATGCCCTACAACGAGTTCATCATCGAGCAAATCGCCGGCGACCTGCTTCCGCACGCAACGCAGGACCAGATTGTGGCCACAGGCTTTTTGCGCAATTCCATGATTAACGAGGAAGGCGGAATCGATCCGGAACAGTTCCGCATGGAAGCCATGTATGACCGCATGGACGCCATCGGCAAGGGCATCCTGGGCCTTACCATCCAGTGCGCACAGTGCCACAATCACAAATTCGATCCGTTGAAGCAGGCCGAGTACTACAGTATGTTCGCGTTCATCAACGCCGCGAACGACGCCAATATTCCGGTCTTTACGCCGCAGGAGGAGACCCGGCGCGAGGAGATTTTCCGCAAGACGCGCGAGATTGAGGCCCAACTCCAGCAGCAGCCTTCGTGGAAAGAGGATATGGCCAGGTGGGAAGAGCAGGCGACAAAAGGCCAGCCGGACTGGACGGTGATGCACGCCACCGTCGACGATCTCTCCACGGGCGGCCAGAAGTACCTCGAACAGCCCGACGGTTCCTTCGTATGCCAGGGGTATGCGCCTCCCAAGAGCAGCGTGAAATTGACGGTAAAGACCAACGTGCAGAACATCACTGCGTTTCGCCTCGAGCTGCTCACGGATCAGCGGCTCCCGCTGAGCGGACCAGGGCGGTCATTTAAGGGAATGACCGCGCTAACGGAATTCAAAGTTCAGGCTGCGCCCGCCGATGCTCCCACCAAGATCACCGAGCTGAAGTTTGCGAAGGCCACCACGGATTTCGAGCAGCCGGTGATGCCGCTCGCTCCCGTCTTTGACGACAAGACCGGCAGGGAGCGCGTAACCGGTCCGGTGGAGTTTGCCATCGACGGCAAGGATGAAACAGCGTGGGGAATTGACGCGGGTCCGGGTCTGCGCAACCAGTCGCGCAAGGCGGTGTTCACGCTGGCCGAGCCCGTTTCATTCCCACAGGGCACCATTCTCACGGTTTCTCTCGTGCAGAATCACGGCGGCGGGGAAGAGAGCAACAACCTCGGCCGCTTCCGCCTGTCTTTCACCAACACACCTGGCGCCACGGCCGATCCGCTGCCCAAGGAGGTGCGCGACATCCTGGTGATACCCGCCGCCCAGCGCACTCCCGTTCAGGTGCAGAGAGTATTCAGTTACTGGCGTACCACTGTGCCAGATTGGAAAGATGCGAACGATCAGATCACGGATCTGTGGCGAGATTATCCCGAAGGATCGTCGCAACT
>JASHTZ010000328.1 GCA_030040295.1 Terriglobia bacterium
TCTGACCGCGCCGGCGCCGCCACAGGCGTTCTCGACCGGCTGTGGGCTAAAATTCTGGTTTTGGAAGCGGGGGAAAAACGCCTGGCGCTGGTTTCGCTTGACTTGGGCCGGTGCTTCGGCACGGCCGCCCTCACCCGGCTCCGGCACCATCTGGCAGGGCATCGCGGCATTTCGTGTCTCGTATTGGCCGCCTCGCACACCCATTCCGGCCCCGTGATCAAAGACGATTATCCCGGCGGCGCTCCCTCGCCCTGGGAGGCTGGCACCCTGGATAAAATCGCCTCTGCCATCGAAACGGCGCATGAGCGCGTGGAGAGTGCGCGCATCGGAACCGGCTATGGAAAAGTTCGCATCGGTCACAATCGCCGGCAAGTGAACAGCGATGGCAGCGTCACGTGGGTGCCCCGCAATCCCGAGATGCGGCAGACTTCGCCGGAAGATCCCACCGTTTCGGTTCTCCGCATTGATACGGAGAGCGCTCGCCCGCTTGCGATCGTGGTGAATTACGCCTGCCATCCGGTCATCTTCGCGTCGGACAATATCGAGTACTCGGCGGATTTTCCCGGCGTCGCGGCAAGCTGCGTTGAGCGCGCCTTCGGCGGGCAAACGGTTTGCCTGTTTCTGCAAGGCGCTTCGGGCGATATCAACCCTTTCCATGCGGTCACGCGGCTGGCGGACCACGCCGTGTCGCGGCGCGATTGGACGGGAGAGCAGTTGGGAACTGAGGCCGTGCGCGTGGCGGAGAAAATCACGACGAATCCTGATTCCCCCGCGAGTCTGGATTTCGCCGAAGATGTGCTGACTTTTCGCCTGCGCTGGGAAGTGGAAAAGTTCTGCGAGGGGTTGCGCCGCTACGGCGAAGATTTTTTCGCCGACTTTGCCCCGGCAATTCGCGAGCGATGGGATTTGCCCGTCGTCACCATCTTGATCAACAAGCGGGTCGCCTTGATGACGGTTCCCGGCGAAGCGTTCGTCAACTTTCAGATGGAGTGGCGCCGCCGCTGCCCCGCGCCCGACGCTTTTTTTGTGGGGTATGCCAACGGGTACTTTGGTTATTTCCCGACTCTGCAAGCGGCAAGCGAAGGTGGCTACGGCGCAGTGGACGCCACCACCTGGGTGGAAGTGGGCGCGGGTGAACGAATGCTCGACCATGCCTTGATCCGCGTTTACGAAATGCTGGGCAGGCTTCAAAGGGCGCCGCAGAATCCGCAGTACAAATGAAACGGAGGCCGAATCTCCGCGAAAACCCCCAGAGTCACTACACTGAATCCGACGGGTAATCATCCTCCGGCAAAGCCGGAGGCTTTTGCGGTGGCTGGCCCCTCAAAGGGGACTGACCGCCACCGCCAAGAAACCCCTCACCCCAACTCCCCTCCCCCTCTTCCCTCTCCCCGGGGAGAGGGAAGAGGGGGAGGGGAGTTGGGGTGAGGGGTCCATTCGAAACGACAAATCCCCACGACTTGCCGACTCCAGGAACTGTAAAACTCAGGCTGCCACCCCGGCAGAGCCGGGGGATCGCCCAGCGGATTCGTGTTGACTCTTTTTTGCCGTGCGCTTACCATGGACAAAATCTGTGCCGTATCGGTAAATAGCTGTTCAGAGGTTAGTTTTGATAATCAACTTTCCCCGCGCCGGGGGTATGGTGTGGGCTGCCGAGTCGAGGAGGCCGTATATCGCGCGGCGGACTCGCCTTCCGCTCGCCTGCGCACTTTCCCTTCTGGCCTTCCTGGTTTCGTGGCAGACCGCCGCGGCCGACGACGCGAAGGCTTCCACGCCCGCCGTCAGCTATTACAAAGAAATTCGAACCGTCGTCACTCAGCAGTGCGCGGGTTGCCATCAGCCATCGGTAAAGCAAGGCGACCTCACGTTGACCACCTACGAAGGGCTGATGACCGGAGGCGCAAAGGGTAAAGTTGTCAATCCCGGCCAGCCGGAAGAAAGTTTGCTGATTCAATACCTGACGGGCGGGCAGAAGCCGCAGATGCCTTTCGGCCAACCCCCGCTTTCCGCCGATC
This sequence comes from Terriglobia bacterium, assembly GCA_030040295.1. Lineage (GTDB taxonomy): Bacteria > Acidobacteriota > Terriglobia > UBA7540 > UBA7540 > Bog-366. Next base: position 2,016 of record JASHTZ010000328.1, read on the forward strand.
AGATTGACCTTTTTCGCCGCTGGATTCGCGAGGGCGCGAAGGACGATACTCCGGCGGAAGCGCGGAGCATCGTGGTTCCCGGCAAGCCCATCGAATACCACGCGGCGCCGGTGGTTACGGCGCTTGCCTACTCGCCCGATGGCAGCCTCCTTGCCGTCTCGGGCTATCGTGAGATTCTCCTCCACAAGGGTGACGGTTCCGCCTTGGTCGCCCGCCTGCCGGGGATTTCCGAGAAAATCACTTCGCTGGCCTTTTCGCCGGACGGAAAGATGCTCGCCGCCGTGGGAGGCACGCCCGCCACGCTCGGCGAGGTGGAACTGTGGGACGTCGCGCAGCAGAAGCTTCTGAAATCCATCCCCATGACATCAGACACGCTCTTCGGCGCGTCGTTTTCTCCCGACGGCACCAAGCTCTCTTTCGGCGGCACGGACAATGAAATACACGTGATCGACGTCGCCAGCGGCAAAGAACTGCTGGGTGTAAAGCAACACGACGGCTGGGTGTTCGGCACAACCTTCTCGATGGACGGCACCCAACTGATTTCCGTCGGCCGCGACGGCGCTTGCAAGCTCACCAACCTCCAGGACGGCGTGTTTATCGAAAACATCAACCAGATCAAAGGCGAGCTGGTGGCCATTCAGCGTGAGCCCAAGCATGACAACGTGCTGGTGGGCGGCGAGGAAGGCGTGCCGCGCCTCTACATGATTCATCGCCCCAAGGCATTGGTGATCGGTGACACCACCACACTGATTCGCGAGTACGACAAACAGGACGGCGCCGTTGTAGCCGTGGCCTTCAGTCCCGACGGGTCGGAAATTGCCGTGGGCGGCTCGACCAATGTGGTGCAGGTTTACAAGACCGATACCGGCGACCACGTTGCAACCTTCGAGGGCCATAAGGGCGGAATTTACACACTGGCTTTTGCGCCGGATGGAGAGCATCTCGCCGCCTCGGGCTTTGACGGCACAGTCAGAATTTACGATGTGAAGTCAGGGCAGCTTTCCAAGGCATTTGTCCCGGTTCCAATTCAAAAAGAGTCCACGGTCTCCACGAGGCAGGGCGGACTTTAGGGCATGCTTTCAATGTCAACTCGATGGCGCCAATTCGCTTTGGGCCTGCTGCTCGCGATCATCGCAGCGGCGCCGCTTTTCGCCGTCGAACCCGTGCTTGACGACATCCAGCCGCGCGGCGGCCAGCGCGGCAAGACCTTCACGTTGACCCTCAAGGGCAAGGGGCTTACCGACGGAGCTGATTTGATCACTTCCCTTCCCGCCACCATCACCAAATTTGCCGCGCCTAAGAACGCCGACACGGGCGAAGAGCTGGCTTACCTGATTCAACTGTCCGTGGACGCCGCCGTGGGTGCTTATCCCCTGCGCGTCCACACGGCTTCGGGGCTTTCCAATGTCCAGATTTTCACCGTCAGCGACCTGCCGGAAATCCCCGAGAAGGAGCCCAACGATTCCATCGCGCAGGCGCAGCCGCTTACCTTTCCAATTGCCGTAACCGGAACACTGACAGGCCCTGACGAGGACTTTTACGCCATCAGCGTTGCCGCCCGCCAGCGCCTGGTGCTGGAAGTTGAGGCCCGCCGCATCGGCTCGGCGATCGATCCGGTGATTGTCGTCTGGGATTCCGCCGGCCGGCAAATCACCGAGAATGACGATGGCGTAAACCTTGGGGTCGACTCGCGTCTCGACATGACATTCCCCAAGGCGGGGAGATATTTCGTAGAAGTCCATGATTCCAAGTACAGCGATCAAACCGAGAACTTCTACCGGCTGCTGGTTGGCGAATACCCGTATGCGGATGGGATGTTTCCTCTCGGCTGGCAGCGCGGCAAGAGTGTGGACGTAACGCTGTTCGGCAGCAATCTTCCCAAGCCCGTGGTTGTACACCTGAACCTGAACGTTCCGGCCGGGCAAGCGACCGTGCCCATTGCCCTGCCCGGCCCGCGCCCGTTGGGAACTTTGCCTTTTCAATTCGTCGTCAGCGATTTGCCCGAAACGCTCGCCGCGCAAGCCGGCTCCGTTGCGGTGCTTCAACCCTCAACCATGGTGAATGGAAGAATTCTGAAGCCCGGCGAAGTGGACCGCTACAAGCTAACCGTATCGCCCGGCGAGAAGTGGCTCATCAATCTTCAGACTTCTTCGCTGGGCACCTCCGCGCTTTACGGCTCGCTGACGCTGTATGACGAGAAGGGCAAGAAGCTCGAGACGAAGGATGTAAGCAACACTCCCGACCCCGAAGTGAGCCTGACCGTGCCCGACAAGGTTCATGAGGTCACGCTGGCCGTGGGCGACGTGCGCGGGCAAGCGGGCGCCACTTACGCGTATCGCCTCAGCGCCCAGCCCGGCGAGGGCGATTTCTCGCTGAAGCTCGATACCCCCTACGCCAATGTTCCCGTTCGCGGGACGGCGCTGGTGAAGGTCGTGGCCGAGCGGCACGGGTTTGAAGGTCCGATCCACCTGAGCATTCCCAACTTGCCAAAGTCGCTCACGGTGGCGGGCGGGGACATGATCGGAACGGTCGGTTACCTGACGATCTCCGCCAACCCGGACGCCAAGCCTGAGGCGTGGGAACTGCAAGTGTGGGGCGAGGGCGGTCCGCCGGAGCACCCGATTCGCCACAAGGCTCTGGGGCCCGGCGAGAAGTTTACGGTCGCCGGCGATGACCTGGTGAGAACCACGGAGGCCTCGATTCGCGCCATTCCCACCACTTATCCCTGGCTGGGATTGAACCTTCCCGTGGCGCTCGGTGAGACGCTGCCCGTGACACTTACCGTCGCGGTGCAGGAAGCTCGGGCCGTGCAGGGGATGGACTATCCGATCCCGTTCAAGTTAATCAAGACCGACCCCACGATTGTTACCAAGAAGATCGAGATTCCCGACATTCCCTTCAAAGATGCATCCATCAAAAACCGCGCCGATTTCCGCAAGGACGTGTCGGAGGGCACTTTCCTCTGGACTTCGTCTACGGAAACACCGCTGGGCCATTTTGACCTGATCGCACTTGCCACTGTGATTCTGAACGGTGAAGAAAAAGTGATTGTGGCGCCGGCGGTAAGCGTCAATCTGGTGGGTGCCTACACGGTGGAGCTGAAGACCGCGCGAATCGCGCTCAAAAGCGGCGGCAAGGTGGAGCTTGCGGGCGTTGTGCGTCGCGAGCCAGTGTTCAAGGGAACGGTAAACCTCAGCGTGGGCGGTCTGCCGGACAAGGTTACCTGCGCGCCCGTTGAATTGCCCGACGGGAAGTCGGAATTTCAGCTTACCTGCGAAGCGAATCCCGGGGCGCCGGATGGCGAATTTGATGTGCACTTGGTCTCCTCCGCGGTGATTCCGGGATACTCGGACAAGCAAGAGTACAAATATCCTCCGCTGATGATGCACATGACGATTGGAAGCGAGAAAGTTGCGCAAGGCGGTGGCACCTCCACACCTCGCGATGCAGCACCTGTTGAAAGTCCAGCAACTGGAATTTCGCGGGCCAGCAGCCCGGAATGAGAGGCCGGTTTGCCCAAATTACAGTCAAGCAGATTGCTCTATTGGGGGGATATCCCCAGAAGTGGTTGAAAATAAAGGGTCACGCTTCCCGATTGGTTGGCGGAAATGGCGAAATTAAGGTGCATCCGGGGATGTTTATGAAAACAAAGGGAGTTTAGGGCCGTATCCCCAGTGACGTTCATGGAATGGCCCAAGATGACAGGCTGGAGTGACTGTGCTGCATTTCAGGCGGATTGCGAATCGATGAATAATACTATTGGCGACTGAGGAACCCATGAGACAACCGAACCGCAGGGGCTTTCGTACCTGGCGATGGCGCGTGGCGAGCATCGCCGCAGCAGTCCTCATGTTTGGAACGCTGGCAAGGGCAGCCGATGATCCGAAGCCCGCCGCGCAGCCCGAATCAAAGCTGATTGCGACCTACAAGGTCACAGCTCTGCGCATTGTCCCTGCGAAGGTGGATTTCTCTGCGCCGGGGGAATACCGCAAGGTTCTGGTGCTGGGCAAGACCGGACCAACGAGCGAAATCGACCTGACGCGCGTCGCCAGGTTCGCTCCATCGGCCGATTGCGTGCGCTTTGACGCGGACGGATTTCTGCATCCCATCAAGAATTGCGAGGCTCAAATTCAGATTTCCGCCGAAGGTTTGAAGGCGGACCTGCCCGTGACCATTCACGACCTGGATAAGCCTCAGCCCGTGGCGTTCGTAAAGGACGTCGAGCCGATTCTGAATCGCGTGGGCTGCACTTCCGGCACTTGCCACGGCGCCGCCAAAGGGAAGAACGGATTCAAGCTTTCCTTGCGCGGCTACGATCCCGAGTTTGACTACGACCGCCTGATTCACGACGTGTCCGGGCGGAGATTCAACCGCGCCGATCCCGCCCACAGCCTGCTGCTGGAGAAGCCCTCCGCCCAGGTTCCTCACGGCGGCGGAATGCGCTTTGACATGGACTCCGCCTATTACAAAACAATCCTCACATGGCTCAGTGAGGACGTGCCCTTTGGCGACCTGAAGGCTGCCAAGGTTGATCACCTCGAGGTGACGCCTTCCGACATTCTGATGCCGCAGCCCGGGCTCGCCCAGCAGATTACCGTTGTGGCCCACTATGCCGACGGCTCCACGCGCGACGTAACCCGCGAGGCGTCGTATACCAGCAACACCCCGACCGTGGCCGACGTCAGCCTGACCGGCCTGCTGACTTCTGTGCGCAAGGGTGAGGCGGCGGTGCTGGTGCGCTACGAGGGCGCGTTTGTCACGCTTTCATCAACCATCCTCTCGAACAAGCCGGGGTTCCAGTGGGTGCAGCTCCCGCGCTACAACTACATTGACGACGCGGTGGACGACAAGCTGAAGAAATTGCGGATTCTTCCTTCGCCGATGGCGTCGGACGCGGAATTCATGCGCCGCGTTTCGATTGACCTGATTGGCCTGCCGCCCGCGCCGGAGGAGGTTCAGGCGTTTCTGAATGATAAAACGCCGCAGCACGAGAAGCGCGCCAAACTGGTGGACCGCCTGATGGCCCGCCCCGAATACGTGGACCACTGGTCGCTGAAGTGGGGCGATCTGCTGGACAGCAACCGCAAGTTCCTGGGACAAAAAGGACTGTGGAGGTTCCGCGAATGGCTGCGCCAGTCCATCGCAGAAAACAAGCCCTACAATCAGTTTGCCTATGAGCTGCTGACGGCCACGGGAAGCAACTATGACAATCCTGCCGCCAGCTATTTCCTGGTCACCGATCTGCCTAACACACAGATGGAGACCACCACGCAACTCTTTTTGGGAGTCCGGTTTGCCTGCGCCCACTGCCACGATCATCCTTTCGAGCAGTGGACCAATAAGCAGTATTTCGAGTTGAGCGCGTATTTTGCCCAGGTGGCAGTTCGCCCCGGGCCGCGCAGCCTGGAAAGAGTCGTCTACGACAAGGACGAAGGCGAGATTATTTTCCCCAAGACCGGCCGCGTGGCTCCCGCTCGCTTCCCTTACATGCAGCCCGACCACCAGCCCGCGAATGAGACCCGGCGTCAGCTTCTGGCCGCTTGGGTGACTTCCAAAAACAATCCGTATTTCGCCAAGGCCATCGTCAACCGGATGTGGAGCTACTTCTTCTCGCGCGGCATCATCGACCCTGTGGATGACATTCGGTCCAGTAATCCGCCCATCAATCCGGAACTGCTGGCGAGCTTGACGCAGGACTTCATCAATCACCATTTCGACCTTCAATACCTCATGCGCACTATCGTGAACTCGCGCACCTATCAGCTCTCCGGCGCGACCAACGAATGGAACGCCGACGATGATAACAACTTTTCACATGCCGTTCCGCGCCGCCTGACAGCCGAGGAGCTGATGGATGCGCTCAGCATCGCCACTGGCAGCCCCATGGTGTTCAAGGATGTGCCGAAAGATTATTTGGCCGAGGAGCTTCCCGACTCGAAGGTGGCGACGGGCGGCTTTCTGGACCTGTTTGGCCGGCCGCAGCGAGAATCTCCCTGCGAGTGCGAACGCCGCAGCGAGGTGAGCCTGAAGCAGGCGCTCAACCTGATTAACGGGCAAGCGGTGGGCGACGCTGTAGCCGACCCCAACGGCCGCATTGCCAAGCTCATTTTGAGCGGGGCTTCCGACCGCGTAATTATCAATGACCTGTACGTCGCGACGCTCGACCGTCCGCCCAACCCCGGCGAAATTCAGAAGGCGCAGGCGTATCTTGAGGGAAGCAAGAATCGCGCCGAAAAGGTTCAGGATTTGGAGTGGGCATTGCTGAACAGCTACGCGTTTTTGTTTAATGAGTAGCGACCGATGGGGCCTTGCAGTTAAGCCCGTCGAACGACGGGCGAAATAATTTAGCCCACGGCGTAAGCCGTGGGTTGGCGTGACCACCCTCACCCCCCGTCCCCCTCTCCCGCCCCGGCGGGAGAGGGGGACGGGGGGTGAGGGTCCTTGATCCCACGGCTTACGCCGTGGGCTATTTTACGCCGCCCCTCCGGGGCTGCGGATGCAGGTTCGTAAGACGTCAAACTAC
>JASHTZ010000329.1 GCA_030040295.1 Terriglobia bacterium
TCAAGCTCGGAATGTGCAGCGTCCGGAAAAGTCGTCGATAGATCATCGTCCAACACCGTCACCGCTTCGCGGAAATCGACTTTGTGCTTCTTGAGATTGGCCGCCGCTTTCGTCGGATCCCATTCGAAGACCACAGCAACAGTATACGCTTTATCGGTGAGTCGTGCAGCCACGCCAGCGAGCTAAAGCCAGGGTGGCATGAAAATAAACCGCCGAAGGGGGAATAAACCTCTGAAGCGCAGGAAGCCCTCGCGCTTCACCTGGAGGGCGAAGATTTGGCGCAATTCGACCTCGCCCCGAACCCTTCCGTGCTCGCCAGTTTCGAGCTTGAGCCGCTCACGCATGTCAAAGCTTAGGACCCTCTCCGGCGGCGACGTCATCAGAATCTTTTCTCTCTTCGGGTTTGAAGTCGAAGCGCAGCGGGGTAGTCATGCCAAACTCCGTCGTTTGGTTGCCGGCGGCGCCCGCCAGACGCTGACTGTGTACGATGGTGCGTCAGCGTGATCTTTTCAGATCAAATCTGCAATCTGACCAGAACGACCAATCGCCCTCGGCGGTGCCAGTGGGGCGGGGAGTTGTCTTTAGCGTCAAGGCGCGATCATGTGCGCTATCAATCGGGATGCGAAATGAGAACCGGCCACCGTCGTCGATTGGTGATTTGAGTTGCAGGATGCGGTCAAGAGCCGGCCGGCTGTGGCCCGATTGATCCTCAATCGAAATGGTGATCTCCAGTCCCTCTGAGTTTTCCGCGAGCGTCTCTGCGTCTTCGGGAATGCCAAAGTGACCGGAGAATGACGACGCATTCGCCGGAATTTTCAGCTCGATGATGCTGGGTGCGCGCAGCATCAAGCCAGGCGTCCCGTGAGAAATTGTCATGCGTCCCGGACCGGCGCTTTCAACCGATTCAGGCTCCGGCCAGAAAACGCGGCCCTGCACATCGGCAAGGATGCGGGAACCGGATACTTCCTTCGCAGCTCGAGGAAATTCCGGCGCCGTATAAAGCCGTACACGGATTTGGCTTGAAAATTCCCATGATCCCCGCCCGGGCGGTTCGAAGGTCACGCTCTCAGATTCGCTGCCGGCTTGCGAAGCCAGAAAATTCAAAATGTCATGATTGCTTTTCAATAGAGGGCTTATCAGGAACGGCAATTCCGCCATGGAAGGCACGATTCTGAATCCTTCATTCTCGCCGCCTTCTCCAATCCGCATGTAAAGTGGCCGCCGTTGATACAGGAAATCCGCAAGGCGTCCGATCAGGGTGGGGACGATCTCAACGGACATAAACAATGGTTCCTGCGCCCACGGGCGCAAATCGAAGTTCTCGCCGAAGCGCAGATTTCCCTCATGGACGAGATGGAATTGCGGCTCCTCGGCCATTTGCTGTTGCAAAACCAGAAAAACCCCGTCCCGCGCGACGGGAACGTAATTATTGAGAAGGTAATTCAGTGCGGCAGAATCCTCTAGCGTGGGAAATCGCCCGTCCGTGGCCTGGTGCGCGAGCAATACATAACGCGGCCGGCCGGCGCCACGGAAGTAATTCGCGTTGAGCTCTTGAAGCGCCGGTGTATACGCAACGAAGCCTTGAATCACGGGGCGCGGCCGATAATTCATTCCATTCACCACCGGGGCCAACAAGAGGTAATTCATCACGTCGACGGAATCATGGCCGATTACATCTTTCGCTCGTTCGAGAGCGAGCATGGGATTAGCGCCGGCATGGCGGCTGGCGGCGTAGATCTCGTTCCCGCGCCCCGATATCGCCGCCAGGATCATGCTCGTGTTCTCGATCATCCGCTGCGGCCAGGCCGCGACCTGCTGCCAGGCGAAGCCGGGGATCTGAAGGGTTGCCGCGAGCGCGCATGCAGCCATGACGGCCGCAAATGCGGTTTCCATCAGCCAGGCGCGAGCGGCAGGTGCGCGGAGCGGTTCAATAATGAACAGGAAGCCCACGGCCAACGGTAAGAACCAAAGAAGCACGAAGACGTGCCAGTCTCCAGCCCGGGTAAACCCTTCCTTCCACGCCAGGAAAACGTATTGAGCTGAGGTGATGAAAATGCTCCAGGTCAGCAAATTACGCCTGGCCCTCTTGAGGGCTGCGAATAGCGCGCAAATGAATAGTGCCAGAGCCGCAAGCGCGGCAAGGAGCACGGAGGTTTTTGGAACCAGATTCATGGAGCCGCTATAACCCGCAGCCAGTTCCAGCCCGTGCTTAAACCAGGCAGGAATGTGGTAAAGCGACTGCCCCAAAGCCGCCCAGCAGGTGATGAACCCGGCAGGGACGGCAAGTGCGAGCACGATGGCCTTCCCAATTTTCCGCTGCAAAATCCAACAGGCAACGACGAGAGCAAGGCTGAACAGCATCGCCAGCGCAAACGTAAATTTTATGAGCGAGAGAAAAATGAACGCCAGGACAAAAAGAGGCGATTGCCATCGCTCTCGATGGTCGTCCTGAATCAGCAGGATTGTCGCGCAGGCCAGCACGAAGAAAGCGGTTTGGTCGAGCCCGGAGGAAAGAGTGAAGACCATCAACCAAAAGAGGAACCCGTAGCGAACCCAATCGCGCAGGCGTTTTGCCACGTCAATCGCCACAACGGCCAACATCACGCTCCAGAAGAGTGCGAAGGCGATGCGCAGATCCACGAGATGCCCCAGGCTGGTGCGGGCGCTCAGAAATCCCAACGGCCCGAAAGTAAAAACAATTTCTGTACCGAATTGCAGATGGTGTGCAGTGGCGTATGCAATCGCTGCATGCCAGGAGGGATCAAGTTCCAGCGGCGGCGGCTGCGTCCCGCTG
>JASHTZ010000330.1 GCA_030040295.1 Terriglobia bacterium
CGGCGTTGACAAGGACCGGAACTTGCTCACCGTCGAGCGCGAGAACGGCCAGCAAGTCACCTATAACCCGCAACGGCTGCATGGCGTGAGTGTCTACCGGCAAGGGGAACGTGACCTCGCAGCCGGTGACCGCGTGCAATTCACCGCGCCTTACCGGGAAGAGCATATTGCCAACCGCCAACTCGGAACCGTCACCAGATTGACGGCGAAGGGAATCTCCAAGTTCGACTCGACTCCGGCGGGGATGTGCAATTCAACATCCAGGATCACCCCCACATCGACTACGGCTATGCTGTCACGAGCCACAGCAGTCAAGGCGTCACCTCCGACCGCGTGTTGATCCACATTGACACTGAGCAGGCCTATCAGGGCCTTATCAATTCCCGACTGGCATATGTTGCTATATCGCGTGGCCGTTTCGATGCCCAGATTTATACGAACGAGGCAGTGAAATTGGGCGAGATGTTGAGCCGCAACGTTTCCAAACCCTGCGCTCTTGAAACCACTCACGATACAACCAACTCAACCCACGTCAAGGTGACCAAATACCCGGAAAAGAAATTGCTAGGGGATTCTCATAGGTATGATCAAGGACTCGGGATTGGATAATAAACAAGGATTGTACAGCTTGCGAACACTATGATGAATCAGTATGAAATGGAAGCTTTCCTCCATCGCCCACGAAATAAGATGAGACTACCAGCACCGGTATTCTGTTCATTGACGACGCGGACTTGTCTCCGAGCTCCTACTCGCTGGCCTACCGACCCAGCAATGGATCGGCCCCAAACGTTTGAAGTTGGAAAGCCGAATGGCTCCAAGGACTATTTATCAGGCCAAAATCTTAAGTCCTGGCGGTCGACGCAGTAAACTCTTGCACGCGTCATACCGTTGAGTCGGGGGTGTAGGTACTGCCCGTTAAATTGGGTGACGTAAGGAAACTCTGCCCCTGCTCCCCATTGAAGTCTTAGTTCAACTGGTGAAGGTATTCCACCAGATTGTTAACATCCTCGTCGCTTAGCCGCCCCTGAAATGAGGGCATGGTGCCAATGCCGTTGATGATGGTTTTCCGAACTTGCGCGTCGGTGGCCGGCGCGCCGCTGGGCAGCGCCTTTCTCTGGAAGAGTCCTTCTAGTTTGGGAGGTTGCTTCTTGAGGTCGAGGTTCGAGGCCTCATGGCACATGGCGCAGTTCTGCTGGAAGAGTTCATGGCCCCTCTGACTGGCGTGCTGATCGCTGCACGCCGGCCAAATATCCAACAAAGCAGCAATGAGCGCCAGCCACCACCACAGGAAGCAGAGATGAACGCGCCTCATTTCATCCCTCCGGCTCGGGCCATTTGCCGGGTGGACTTGGCAGTGGCTTCTGTTCTCAGGGCATCTTCCAATTCCGCCGTTGTCCATTCCGTCGCCCAGTATTTGACGATCTTTTCCTGGGGAGAAATCAGAACGATATCCATCGAGTGCGCAATCTGGTTGTCTTGTTCGAAATAGACGAGCCCGAATGCATCAGCCAGCTTGCGCAAGTCGGCGGGCGCGGCTGAGGCAAAGTCCCACTGAGCAAAACCCGACGCATCGTTATTGAGGTAGGCTAATCCGTAACGGCGAAGCACGGGCGCAGTGTCATACTTGGGATCGAAGCTCACGGTGAGCAAGTGCGTCTTCGCGTACGTGCCAGGAGTTTTCGCCAAGTCTTCGTGAATCTTTGCAAACTGGCTGCTCAGCCGCGGGCAGAAGTTGGGCATCGGACAGCGCGTATAAATGAACGTCAGCAGCAATGCCTTACCCTTGAAGCCATCGAGGTGAATGGTCTTGCCGTCCTGATTGATGAGCGAAATGTTCGGGACACGCTCTCCCACGGCGAGGGCTTTCGGCGGGGCGGGCACCTTCGTGGTATTTCGGCCGCTCTTAGCGGTAATGCGGATATTCTCCAGCCAGTTGTCATTGCCACCTTCTGCGACAACGACTTCTGCGGCGATCTTGTCGCCGGGTTCCACTTCTTGGACTACCGCTGGATCTTTGACCTTATAGGGCATGGTCATGGCGGGCATGAAGCCGGGTATGCTTTCGTGATCGACGGTGATTTCGTTTTTCGCAAGGTTTTTATCCAACACTTGACCACGAAGTTGGTATCTCCTGGACCCGTGCTTGCACGCTGCAATAATGCAAGCAAAAACCAGACACACACCGAAAATCTTGCGCGAACCCATCACATCTTTCCTCCCCCCGTCAATGTGGTGTCCGTTGACGCCGAAAGACCCACCACCGGCTTCAAACACCAAGCCGCATCCTGCCGCACTCGTCGTTTCTTCCACCAGATGTAGACTCCCGTGACCGAGAGCATCGCGATCGCAAGTCCCAGCACGCCAACGAGGATGCGGTAGGGGAGACCGAACACGTCGGCCGTGTGCAGAGCATAGAGCCAGGTCGAGATGGTGTTGCCACTATACTCGCCGGTTGTTAGACGCAGGGATCGAAAGGCGCCCGTGTCACCGTCGAGAACCAAGGCTGTCATGTTTGAATCCGAGACATCGCGGCTGGTTCCCGCGTCGTAATAATAGGCGTTTTCGACAGGGACGTAGGCGAGGCCGTCCACCCTCTCCACAGCGAAGCCTTACCCTCAGCTGATCCACGAAGAGCTGCGACAGTCTTGCCCAGGTGCACGAGTTCCTTTTCGGTCTATCTTCCCGCTCAAAGCGCGTCCTATTGTACGCTGATGTCCTCGATGCTTCGAACGAGTTCTGGATGGTCTGGCTGCATGGCGATGAGGGCCATACGTTTGTCGCCTGCGGCGACAATGGGATAGTAGGCGTCCTTCTCGCTTCCCAAAACCCGGACCGTATTCGATCTCAGGTCGTAGAATCCCCATTTCACTAGTGAAGAGCCATTGACATCGTCCCAAGCCGCCAACACCACGCCGTCGCCAACGGCGACGGCGTGCCCGTGCTTCGCATCCTTCTGAGCAGGATCGAGCAAAGCAGGCTTTCCGAATGAGGCCCCATGATCCGTGGACGAGGCGATATACAGGCGCGGCATATTTCCTGACGCGGTAAACCAAACGACGTTCACGCGACCGGAAGCATCGACGCTCAGCGATGGGCCGTCGGTGGGACACCCGTTTAACTCCCAGCCGTCATGATGCACCACCGTAGATTGAAACGTCTTTCCGCCGTCGTCAGAGCGCGCCACCGCGATATCCCGGCACATCGGGCCGCTCGGCGGCACATAGCGGTAGCTGATAAACATGCGTCCCGTAGAGTCGAATGCGAGAGTCAGACGGCAACACTCACAGACGTTCGAGATGATCTTGCGGTCGTGCGAGAACGTTTTTCCGCGGTCGGCCGACTCCGCCATCCATATTTCGGCGACGCCGTTAGCATAACCCTTTTTGTCGCGCTGATCGATCCAGGCGATGTAAATATGCCCTTTCTTATCTATAGCGATGGTCTCAAAACCGCGTCCGATAAGAGCGCCTGACGTATCGGTGTTGACGTAGATGGCGGGAGAAAATGTTTTACCGCCATCCAACGACCGGGAGAAGCGAATATTTCCTTTCCACCTTTCGCGCTCGTTGGCCCAGGCCACATAGATTTCGTTGCTCGGTCCAACCGCAACCTTGGGCGGATTCTCATTCCGAACTGCGGCGTCGCCTGGGAGATCGTTCACACGAACGGCGGCGGAAAAACCTGCGCCGGCGGGAGCATGTTGAAACATCACGTCGCTCTTGCCGTTTTTGTGCTGAATGTAAACGGCGTAAAAGCCACCATGAGCGTTCGAAATGACGAAAGGGTTGAAGTCGCCGTCGCGGGGCATCGCCATTGATTTATGATCGTGCATTTGCATCTGCGAATGATCGTGGGTTGGGGACTGCGCCGGCGTCGGCATGGGCGCCGTCGCCAGAATCAATGTCGCTAAAAGCCAGAATCGAATCATATTCGTCTCCTACCGTTCGGATCCCTCCGGATCCTCCCTTTTCATCACTAAAATGGGTGAGCTGCCGTCCACCTCACTGTGGGCCACTCCAGCCGACAAAAGAGTGTTCGTCACAAAGGTAAGGTGACTATGCAACTCGGAAAGCGCAGCCCTGAGGCGCGACGCTGCACAACATCTGCCGTCCTCCCCTGCCCCCCACTTTCTGTTCAAAATCTGAGGCCGGTCTGCCAGATTGAACAAGTCTGCGAAGATCGAATGTTTCGAACATGGCCAAATACTCCGTGCGGCCGCTCCGTCAGCGGCGTAGCCAGAAGCGCAGACCTCCATAAATAGTTCGCGGCGGGCCGGCCCAGATTGAACCGGTGGTGGCTAGGGTGGCAGCCCCGTTTTCCGCTCCTGTAGCCGAATTCAGACTGTCCGCAATGTTACTGGCTGAGGAAACATAAGCGTTGCCCACGATGTTTGCCACTTCAATATAAAACGTCAGTCGCGAGAGCAACCCACTTTTTTCGGCTGCAGGAGTGTAATGAAGATTCGCATTGAGGACGTGCGAGCCCGGAGCCTTTATCAAGTCCGCGTTGTCCAGGTAGAAGCCTTGGCTGACTACGTCCTCGACGAAGCCGCCGATTCCACGGGCTCGTCCGCTGGGCTGGTCGTAAACCACCCGGAAATTCAGAGACTGAGGGATAACTCCTGGGATTAGATTTCCGTCGCGGTTAAACCGCTCGGTAAAATTTCCAGCCGAGAGCTGCTCTATGAAATCCGAATAACTCTGCCGGTCAAAGAGATAATTGACGCGGAACCGTACCCCCGGCAGGACCTTGGGGGTGGGGTGGAAATCAGCGATCATCGTGACGCCCCGGTGAGCCGATGCCGGTGCATTATAGGTGTAGCTTTGCAGATTGACTCCCGGGGATTGCGTGACCAGTTCGTTGTGAAACCACTCGTAAAATCCCGCTGCGCTCAAAAGTAAGTACGACCCGGGCTTCCAATCCGCCCCAACGTCTGTTCCCACGTTTGTCTGCGCCTTAAGCTGGGTGTTGTTGCCGTACACCCCTTGTGGAGTAACAAAGAGGTTGGAGGACTGGGGCGTGCCGTAACCGGTTCCCACATCGCCATGTACGGCCAACCCTGGTGTCGCCTGGAAGCGGAGCGCTCCAGAGGGCGCGAACTCATTGTAAACGCGCAACGCGGGAATGGTCGTAATGGTGGGAGCGGCGCCGCTCGGGTAGGCATAATTCTGCTCGGTTGCCGCCAGACCGGTGTGTTCAAAACCGGCTCCGACCACTGCTGTCCACTTCTTCGCCAGCAAAAACTCCTGACGCGCTCTGAGGCCTGAATTCCAGACATTCCCAAAAAGATTGGCAGTGGTGCCGCCGACTGTGCCATCGAGCGGATTTCCCATCGGCGTCAGGTTGTAACTATCTTCTTTGTAATTCTCGTAATTGAAAGAAAGAGCTACATACGTCGTAGATTGCACGCCCCAAAGCGTGCCATGCCGAATCAGATCGCTGATCATGTTGTATGACGGAACGGGCTCAAACACGCCCGTGGAGCTGGTTGGCTGATTGATATCGCGATCATCCCAAACGACCTGCGTGCTCAGGGTAGTTTTTTCTGTAAAATCGTGATCCCACCGCATGCCCAGAATCGTCCTGCGGTCGTGCCGGCCGAGCTCGGCCTCATCGGCGCTCTCGGAAACCTTTGTCCCGTTGAAGCCATTTTCGTAAAGGCTGACGCTCGCGCAACCGGCTACGGCCAGCGAGGCGCAGCCCTTCTGCCATGGATTCAGTTGATACTGGTTGAGCGAGAGACGTATCGAGAGTTGCGTAACCAATTCATTATCTATAAATTTCAACACAATCCGGTCCTTAGGCGTCAGCGAATAACCCGCGAGCATGTCGGCGGTGAAGGTGTCATAGTTCGTGTGATCAGTGTACTGGCTGCCCCTCACATTGCTAAAGAACCCCGTCCAGCGGTATTGCTCGCCAGTCGATCCCATGGACAGGTAATCGTTCTCATATCCGAAGCTTCCAACGTCTGCTCCGAATTCGATTCCCTGAACCTGACGCTGGTGAAAATTGATGTGTCCTCCAGTAGCATAATTTCCATAGAGTGCCGATGACGGCCCTTCCACGACATCAACCTCATCATACGCATGGGGATCGTTGATGTCCGTGCGGCCAAGGCCGTCCGGTTGAGTGACTGGAAAACCGTCTTCCGACATCTGCAGGTTGCGCACGCCGTAGGTTTGCTGCGCATTCGAGCCGCGGATGGAAATTGAAATATCGCGCGGTCCGTTGCCCTGCTGTGTAGTGACACCCGGGCTGAGAGCGAAGATATTCGCGACGGACAACGCCTGCGTGTTGGTATAGTCTTCTTGGTTGACCACATTGTCGATCTGTGCGGTTGGAACCTCTGTAGGGTCAGCCGATAGTGGGGCGTTCACCTTGACCTCGGTTCCAACCCTTCCGACTTTCAGAGTCAGATCGGCGCTTGCCGAGCCGCCGGTGGGAATGACGACACCTTGGCGTACCAGCGCTTCAAACCTGGGAAGTGTCGCCGTAACACGATACGATCCGGCCGGAAGATTCGGCACGGAGTATCGTCCCCCCGCATCGGTGTAAACGGTGCGCGCAGCACCGTTGGTTTCGTTTTCAACCAAAATTTGAACGCCGGCAAGAAGGCCTCCCGATTGGTCCGTAACAGTTCCTGAAAGTACGCCAGTGGTCGTTTGTGACCTCAAGCTACGCGCTCCAATAACAATCGTTAGCAACAGCAATGATGACGTTATGACGTTTCGATTCAGACGCATTCAATCCTCTCCCCAATTAGGTCTCATGATTATTTAACAAACCGCTATTCGTCTCTCAATGCGGCAAGTTGTCGCACGTGCAACTCTGTATCGGGCTCGCTACCCTTTCCTTGCCAGCATACGCACCAGTGGTGCCCTTTCGCCCTGGTCGCCCCAGTCGGGAAAATCCTGCACTTCCTCGTAGTGGACAATGCGCAGGGAGGGGACAAAGGTTTGCAGCAGGGCATTCACGGGGTAGCCAAGCTGGCCACCGGACAGCGAAACTCGTCCAATGTCGCGGCGGAAATGCTCCACCACCAGCAGGCCGCCGGAAGCGAGTCCGCTTGTGAGCGGCGACGCTTGGAACAAAATCAAGCGCCCCATGTACAGGCCGACAATCAGGTCCCACTTCGCCCGGCCAATGTCGAACGCGGCGATGTCCGACACCACGCAGTTGATCTTCAGGCCCAGCCGCGCGGCTTGGGCCCGCGCCACCTCAATTCCCTTGTCGGAAATGTCCACGCCGGTCACCTCCCAGCCTAGGCGGGCGAGATAAAGCGAATTCCTTCCTTGCCCCATCCCCACGTCGAGCGCGCGGCCCGGCTTGCGGCCCTGAATGACCTCTGCCATGAAGCGATTCGGGTAGGTAGGAAGGCGGGAGGTATCCTCCGTGAAAACTCGATTCCACACCTCGCGATCATCATCGGCAGGTAAAGCTATTTCCGGCGCTGCGGTTGCCATCGCCGCCATGCTGGGAAGGAAGGCAAGAGATCGCAGCGCCGCTCTCCGATTTGGGTTGGCCGGGTCCTGCATATTTACACCCTCGCAGGCGCACGGATTCACCTGCGTGCGAATTCCGAATGTGAATGGAACGGGCGCTAATACTTGATCTTGAAGGAGCCGTCCGCGGCCTTTTCGCGATGCATATCATGGCAGCCCCCACAATTGGAGGTGGTTGCCTTGAAGGTGGCCGTGGCGTCGTCAAACTTGCCCGCTGAGGCCTGCATGGCAATCTTGTTGAACCCCTCGGAGGCGTTCATGGCGAATGTCTTCGCGTCATCAGAGTGCTTCTTCTCGAAGAACATCTGGACCTGGACAAAATCTGAATGGAGCTTCTTCGCGTCCGCTGCTGCGGCCTCTCCGTTTTTGGCGCCTAGGTTCTTCTTCAAACTTCCGCAGGTTGCCCCGATGTCTTTCATCCACTTTTGATAATCCATATCGCTTTGGCTCCAGGCAACCACGGCCAGGAGCAAACCGATGCTTAGCAGTGCTGCGCGCTTCATTTTTCCTCCATTCACTAGATGACTGAGATTTACAAACCACAGTGACGGCCCAAATGCAGCGTCTTACCCCATCGCCTCTCGATATCGCTCGTTCACCGCCTCCCAATGGATCACGCTGTAGAAAGCGGCAACGTAATCGGGGCGCTTATTCTGGTACTTCAGGTAATAGGCGTGCTCCCAAACGTCGATCCCGAACAGCGGGTGGTGGCCGGCCGTCAGCAGAGAATCCTGATTGGGGGTGGACTCGATCGTCAATTGTTTCTCCGCATTCAGGCTGAGCCACGCCCAACCGCTGCCGAAGACGCCCAGCGCAGCTTTGGTGAATTGCTCTTGAAATGACGCGTAACTTCCAAATTTCTGGTCGAGCGCTTTGCCCAGCTCACCTCCCGGCGCCATGCCGTCGTTCTTGCCCAGCGTCTTCCAGAAGAGGCTGTGATTCGCATGCCCGCCGCCGTTGTTGCGCACTGCCGTGCGAATCTCCTCCGGAACGGCTGGGAGATTCTTGACCAGCATCTCCACAGATTGCTTGCCGAGCTCCGGGTGAGCGGAAATTGCCTTGTTGAGGTTGTTCACGTAGGCCTGATGATGCTTGTCGTGATGAATCTCCATGGTCTTGGCGTCGATAAAGGGTTCCAGCGCGTCGAAAGCGTAAGGCAAGGGCGGAAGCGTAAAGGGCCCGGCCGGCGCAGGGGGATTCTGCGCGCCGGCGCCTTTCTCTAAGGCGGCGCTGGTGACGGCAATCCCCAGGGCGAAGCGATGGAAGAATCCTCTCCGTGAATAATCGATTGAGTTCATGTTGTGCCCTCCGATTCCCCCCACGATGGCCATATAGCTCTCGTCAACTTGAATTGGCCGTCAGATTTTTCAGCAAACCCCGGCGAGCATCCTAGCGGTGTGAAACGGTTGTGTCGATGCGGCATGTTGTCGCATGCGGCAAATTGTCGCACCCCCTTTGGAAAACCGGATTGCCGGGATTATCCTCTGCTGGTTTGTGTGATACTTGAGGGAATGCGCCAAGCTGGAGGTTCTGTGAGCCGCGCGAAGGACGACCGAAAGCCATAGCCGATATGCGCGTCTGTGTTACCGAGCATCGCGACCCCCCCAGGCCTGATTTGCGGCTGAGCGGCGGGCTTGCCCCCGATCTTGCGCTCCCCTGGATTGCCAAACTTCGGGATGGAATGCTCATCGGCCTGATTTCTCTGGTGCTGATGACGCACTACGTCTTCCACATTGCACTTCCCTTGAAGTGGATTGCCATTCCCCTCGGCCTGTCAACATTGAGCAATGTGGTTTTGCACCGATTCATCAGCAGTTTCAGCCAGCGCTCAGCCCTTGGGATGCTCCTGGCGTTTGATACAGTCTCCCTGACGGCATTATTGGCGCTGAGCGGGGGCGCGGCCAATCCTTTCAGCCTTCTGTTCCTGGTTGAAATTACGTTGTCCGCCGTCATGCTGCGCAAGGCCTGGACCTGGATGCTCGGGGGACTCGCCATCCTCGGCTTCGCGTCCTTGTTTTGGATGCATGTGAGCATCCCGGTCTTCGAAGGGCATCATGACTCGGGAGAATTTTCCGTTCATTTGGTGGGGATGTGGATCGCCTTTTCTGTCGGTGCACTGCTGGTTACAGTCTTCATCGGCAAAGTTTCCGAAGCGCTGCGCCGGCAGGAGTTGGAAGCGCTGGAACTTCAACAGCGCCTGGCGAGGCACGAACGGCTGGCTTCCATCGCCACGCTGGCGGCGGGCGCCGCGCACGAACTGGGCACACCGCTCGCCACCATCGCCGTGGCCTCGCGGGATCTCGAGCGGGGCGGAAATGGTTCCGGGGGCGGCGGGCACGTGGGTGATGACGCGCGCTTGATCCGCGCCCAGGTGGAGCGGTGCAGTCAAATTCTGCGGCAGATGGGCGGCAGCAGCGCCGAGCCGGGCGGCGAGATGCCCTCACTCATCAGTTTGCGGGAGATTTGCAACGAGGTGAAAGGCGGTTTGCCCGGTGAGAAATCCCCATTGGTGCGCACGGAAGTGGATGAAGACGCTACCGCATTTCTTCCGGTAGGCGCGGCCCGTCAGGCGCTTACTGCGCTAGTCAAGAATGCTCTGGATTCAAGCCCGCCTGGCCAGTTAGTTTCACTTGTTGCCCAGGCGGGCCCGGAAACAATCCGATTCACCGTTCAGGACTCCGGGTGCGGAATGAGTCCCGAAATTCTGAACCGCATCGCCGAGCCCTTTTCTACCACCAAGGGAACGGGCGGCGGGTTAGGGCTGGGGACGTTTCTGGCGCGCATGTTCGCCGAGCGTCTGAATGGCAGCCTGGCGTTTGAGTCGGAGCTGGGGGCCGGAACAAAGGCGATTCTAGAATTACCGCGCACTCAGAATGACGGAAAAGGATAAGCCGGCGGTATTGATTGTCGATGACGATGAGGCGTTCCACACGCGCCTGGGCCGCGCGTTTGAAGCACGCGGCTGGGAGGCGCATGCGGCAGCTTCCGGCAAGGAGGCCTACCTGCGCGCACGCGAGTCAGGCCCTGACCTTGCCATCGTCGATCTGCGGCTGCCGGGTGAATCGGGGCTGGATATTGTCAAAGGCCTGCGGGAACTTGACGCCACGGTCTCAATCATCGTGCTCACCGGATACGGCAGTATCGCCACGGCGCTGGAAGCCGTGCGCTTTGGCGCCAACCACTATCTCAGCAAGCCGGTGGACGCCGACCAGATTCTCGCCACTTATGAATCCATTCGACTCGCGCGTCCGAGCGACGCTCCACCGCCCACCACGGTTCCCAGCCTGGCGCGCGTGGAATGGGAACATATCCAGCGTGTCCTGACTGATTGCGGCGGCAATGTCTCCCAGGCGGCAAAACTTCCGGGACTGCACCGCCGCTCCCTGCAGCGCAAGCTCTCGAAGTACCCGCCGCGAGCCTGAACCATATTGAGGAGCCAAAGAGGGATCGTGTTCTGGCTAAGGATTTCCTTGCGGAGGAAGTTGTATGTCACGAGATTCGAATGCCGCTTCGCAAAGGTTCAGGGCTATACGACTGCATTCCGGCAGGCTTAAGGCAATGGGTATCGTTCATAGTTAGTGGTGGAGCATCACGAATTTCCAGGCTGCGCCTTTGAGGGATGTCGATTGAGAGAGGAATCGCCGGCCTTCAGCGTGGTTGCACCTCTGGCGGTTGGCTGCTTGCGGGGGCGACCACGTAGACGTATTCCAAGATTTGGCTGCCTGTGTTCGCGACAGTATGCCGGGTCAGAGGTTGAATGTAGATGAGTGCAGGCGCAGTGAGGGCTTCGGCGGGCCCGCCCTAGATGCGTGCTTCGCCGCTCCCAAG
>JASHTZ010000331.1 GCA_030040295.1 Terriglobia bacterium
GGAATCAGTCAAGGAAGGAGTAAACAGGCTCCTGGGAATCTCGACATTCTGGGCGTTAGATCCGGAAATTCGAGTCCGCACGCTCTTGTCCGATTTGGCTGGTGACTTCTCAGCTGCTCAGAAGAGTTGTATCCACTTCTGTTTCATTTGCTAGGTAGGATCGCAATGCACCCTGGTACGGAGGCAATTATGGCTGAAGGGAAAAAGCAAAGAATTGAAATGCCCGCCGAGGAACGCCACGTGCTCGCCACTCATATTCGTATGCTGGAGGAATTCTCGCAGCGTCTGGCTGAGCTTTTCCGTCCGGTTGATTCCTGTCTGGTCTATCGCCTCCCCCTTTCTCACGAGAACGCCGAGCAATTACAGCGGGTGTACTCCCACCTGCGATCCCGCATTTCGCAGGCAGCTTGGGACCTTGGCTTGCCGCGCACTAATCAGGACAGTCGAGAGGAACTCGAATCCCTCGTCATGGAGATGGGGGAGACCCTTGAAGGTCTGGAGAGTATTTCGAGTCGAGTAGGCACCCCGGCTGTTCTTGAGGCATACCTCACTCAACTCGCAACGGACCTTCGACGCATTGTCAACGACATCGATCGAGTGGCGGGTACGAAACCGGAGAGCACATCAGCGGTCAGGTGCGGGGCTGAATAATGAGTGATACATGGGATTACAAATTCGCCTTCTATATAGAGTCCATCCTCGATGTGCCGCCGGAATTCCACGGTGCATACGAGCGCCTCATCGCAGCGTATGGTCAGCCAGACTTTGCCCTATTTTCGCCTGCCGTTGAGGAATACCGATTCTTGGTTTCCAACTGGCTTCCCCCCAGACTGATACTTCTCTTTCCTGAATCCCTCGTCCTACTTTCACTCGAAACACAGTCTGACAAAGTGGGAAGTCTTGAATGGTCCCACGATGAGCTTTTAGGGTACGGCCAAGCAAATTATCTTGTTAATTCCTGGTTCACTCTATACCCCGGTCCCTCTGGCGACGGTGGAATAAAAGTGCGGTTTCCCGCGCGGGCCTCCGATGAATTCACCCGCTTGGCACACGTCATCCACCAGTGGATTGATGGAGATGGTGATTCATTCATTAATCTGCCGCAACACCCAATCCTTATCCCGGGCCTTCCGAGCAAATTCCTAAGCTTTCTTGAAGCCCACAGCGAACTTGGGCAACCCTCCGAGTTCTTCTTTCAACCTGCGATGGAACACCGAGGAAAGGGCTATCGGAGGTGGTCCAATTTGCTCCTGATTGCTGGCGCGAACGGCATTTTCGTCCTTGCAGATGAGTCTCGGGGACGCGTTATCGATCATGGGTTGGATTTGACGTACCTACCATTGCACCGCGTGCGAGCGGTAGATTGGGTAGAGCATCATCAGGACCACCCGGCGTCGATTCGGATCTATCTCAAGGGAGGAATTGGCGAACTCGCCCTTTCGTGGCCTGTATTTAGTGGATTGAAAGCATACGCGCATCGTTGGTCAACGGTCACAAACTCTTTAGCCAAAGCCTTAACCCGAGGATCCACCAACCTTGAAATCCTGGCTCAAGACCGTGGTCAAGGGACAACTGAATCACCCCATATTGAAGATCAAGAAAAAACACATGCGAAGTTCAAGAATCACTGAAGAGCTTCTCCAACAACTGACGGACCCGAGTCGGTCCAGCCAGGCACTACTCGCCTTGATGTTGAAAGCTAACGAAGGGACCCATGCACTTGCGGATTACCTTCGTACCTCGAAGCCATCCAGCCTACCCGAAGCAAGATTGCTGGCTGTAGAAGGCCTAAGTACCCTCAAAGGACCGGAAGCCTTTAGCGCTTTAGTCTACGTCGCTGGTGAACGATTAGACGACATTGCTGATCCTGTCATCCGTTTAGCCGAAGAGACCGTTGCGAGCCGGGCAGCTGAAGCATTGGCCGATTTCCCAGGTCCCCGCGCTCGCGACGTGCTGCTCGAACTTGCAAAAGGGAAGCATTTAATTGGTGTTGCAGAAGCATTTGCAAAAGCCTGGGACGTGCGTGCTGTTTCCTATCTTGTTTCCTGGCTTGGGGACGACTACGTCGCCGAAGCCGCAGGCCGAGCTCTCCGGCGTGGTGGGCGCTCAGCATTTGCCGCCCTTATCGATTCCCTGCGCGAGGGACGGAGTCCACAGGAAACTGAATCGAAGATGAGCCGAAGGCGCCGCGCCCGTGTCCTCGAAATACTTGACCACCTCATACTTCCTGATGAGATACACCTGATTGAGGACCTGCTCCATGATCCTTTCGAAATGGTCAGACTTAACACCGCCCGGATAATCCTCAACAAGGGGTCCGCTGTTGAACAGAATCAGGCTTTTCATACTGCTCTCGCGCTCCTCGATTCACCAAGGCGGGGGCTCCGTGCACAGTGTGAGGAAATTCTCCAAGAGCACTCTGCAGTAGGACATTCTCTGATTGATCAAGAAATTGAGCGACGGGAGGGCTTAGGAGAATTAGCAACGCAGTTCTTTCCCAGAGAGAGCACGCTCCGGATCCTCCTCAGAATCCGAAGCAAGGCCAACCGGATTATGGAGGCGCACCGGTGAAAGTAAGCGACGAGTCCTCCAGCAAAGTCGTTCTTCGGCCGGAACCACCATGGCTCAACCGGAATGTCGTAGGAATGGGTCTCGCGAGCCTGCTTTCGGACGCAAGCCACGAGATGGCTACTGCCGTGCTACCTGGTTTCCTTGCGCTACTGGGTCTCTCGGCCGCCACTTTGGGTTTCATCGAGGGCGCCGCCGATTCGGTATCAAGTGCTGCGAAGCTGTGTTCCGGCTGGCTGTCTGACCGCTCTGGCCGGCGAAAAGCTCTAGCAGTGGAAGGCTATTTCCTGACGGGTTTTTCTATGGCCATCTTTGCCCTTGCGCACGGGTGGCTCCTAGTCTTTGTCGGACGAGTATTGGGCTGGTTTGGCCGAGGAATTCGCGGTCCGCTCAGGGATGCTCTCTTGGCTGGGTCGGTTCCTGCTGAGTCGCGGGGGAAGGCTTTCGGATTTCATCGTACTGGCGATACTCTCGGTGCCATCATTGGACCGATTGTGTCTGTCTGGCTGATCGCTCATTGTCATTTCAGGTCTCAAGATCCTTCAGCACCCTTTCGGAGAGTCTTTGTCCTGACATTGATCCCTGGTATCGCATCCGGGCTTGCATTTGCGAAGTTCGTCACTGAGGAACGGGGGTTGCCCACTCAAGCGCGGTTTTGGGCATCGGTGAAATCGCTTCCAGTCTCCTACCGACGATTTCTGCTGGGCTGTGGGATCTTTGGCTTGGGCGACTACGCGCGGACCATGTTAATTCTCGCAGCCACACAGTTGCTTAGTCCAACGTATGGCCTTAGGGTCGCGGCCGAGTTGGCCGCAATGTTTTACGTAGGCCACAATGTGTTCTACGCGGGCTATTCCTACCCGATTGGCGCTTTATCCGACAGGCTGGGACGCCGCGGGTTACTCGCCGGCGGCTACCTCGCTGGAGCATTGTCATCTCTAGGGATCGTCGCAGCATTCGTCTGGAAGCTCAATGTCGCAGTCTTCCTTCTGGCGATGTTCGGCCTCGCGGGGCTTTCAATGGCGGCGGAGGAGGCTTTAGAGGGGGCGATGACAGCAGATCTGGTACAAGAAAACCTTCACGGAACCGCCTACGGAGTGTTAGGGACAATAAACGGAATTGGAGACCTTGTATCCAGTGGCATGGTCGGCATTCTGTGGACTTTACTTTCGCCAATCACTGCCTTT
The DNA here is from genome assembly GCA_030040295.1 of Terriglobia bacterium. GTDB lineage: Bacteria > Acidobacteriota > Terriglobia > UBA7540 > UBA7540 > Bog-366. Next base: position 3,756 of record JASHTZ010000331.1, read on the forward strand.
TTCTACGCCACACTGCTTATGGCGCTTGGCGCGTTGGTCATCTTTTATTGCAGTCCAGAAAAGTGAGAGACCGTGGCGCGGACAGTTTCTACCCTGAGCAATTCTAGAGGTTCAGGTCAGCCATCGATTCCAAATGGCTTGAGGCTAATGCAATTACATGCAGAACAAAGGTGATCCGCATCTGCAATCCGGAACACGATTTGAAGCGATGACGCCGGTCGTTATCGGTCGAGAGAATGAAGCTCGCCGTCTGACAGAAGCTGTCGTGAAGGGGGAGACCCGGATAATCTTTGGCCCTTCCGGCATCGGAAAGACCGTACTAGTGCAAAAAGTGATTCGCGAACTTCCTCCCGAGCTTTCAAAACACTGCCTCTACATCGGCACATTCAAAGACTTACAAGACCTCTTACGCCAACTTATCTTTAAGCTCTACGATTTGAAGGATTCGAACTTGAGACAGCAACTTCATTCCAATGGGATCACGGTCTTAAGCTTCGCCAATTGGTTGAAGTCACTTCCGAGCCCAAACCTGAGTGGAACCCTTTATCGCACTGTGGAACAAGGCGATTACCGGATCTTCGTCGACCATATCCCGCCCCTCACTCATCCCGTGGCCAAAATAATCAAAGAACTATTCTGGATGCGAAAAGCGCCTGTCTATTTGTTATTGCACGATGAAGTTTCCCAGAACTTCTACCGATTTAATCATTTTTTCTATTTAGGCGACCGTGAACGATTAACGCTGCAACCGCTTCAATCCGATGCGGCCTCGGCGCTGCTCGAACTGAGCATTCAACGATTTGGCCTTACCCATTTGGACCTCTCGGCGTTCCGAGAGGAGGTGTTGGAATTAAGCAAACAAGTTCCTGGAGCAATTGTTAAGATGTGTGCATTGGCGGCCGACCCCCGCTATCAATATGGATCCCAAGTCAAAGTAAGGTCGGTTTACATTGACTATCTGATGAGAGGCCGTGGCATACACATGCAGGAATCATAGAGGGGACGCACATCACAATAGGGGAGCAATCACAGTTGGGAACCGTGAAAATCCTGGCCGTTCTGCAGAACAGATCAGGCGTAGTATCTTGCTCAAATGGAAATAACTAGGACTATTGCGTTAATCAGCTTGGGTGCTGTTGTGGGTGCGAATCTTCGCTACTTCATAAGTGGCTGGGTGGCACGCCACGTCACCGCCTCTTTTCCATATGGGACGCTCGCGGTAAATACAACCGGCAGCTTTATCTTGGCATTCTTCTTAATTTGGACGACCGAGCGTGTCTTAGCCTCGCCGCAATGGCGTCTGCTCGTCGCTGTTGGTTTTTGTGGCGCATACACGACTTTCTCGAGTTACACATTCGAGACGTTTGCAATGATGGAGCAAGGGCGACTGTGGGACGCCGGCTTCAATTTCCTCGCCAACAATGCCCTTTGCTTTGTATTTACGATCATGGGAGCCGCACTAGCGAGGGCAATCTAATGTGCACGGACAGAACGCTGCTTGTCAGCATTTACCTGAACGAGGCGGACAAATGGGAACACCGGCCCCTCGACCTCGAAATTCTCAAGTTTCTATTTGATTCGGGGTGCGCGGGCGGTACCGTGCTTCGGGGATTGGCCGGCTTCACAAAAGGGTGCGGGATCGTAACTACTTCTCTTGTGGATGTGGGCAGCAAGCTGCCAGTTGTCGTGCAGTTTGTGGAAACATCTGCAGTGGTAAACAAAGTCCTACCGACATT
>JASHTZ010000332.1 GCA_030040295.1 Terriglobia bacterium
GCATTTTGGGTGAAGTACAACACCGCGCCGCTGATTTTGGCATTGGCATTCCTGCCCTACCTGGACTTTTCCGATTTTGACAAAGAGCCGCGCCGAGTGGATCTCAACATTTCGTGGAAAGCGTGGTTCACGCGGCTTCTATATCTCGCCTCCGGATTTCTGATTGCCATTTTTGGAATTCTGATCGATTTCTGGCAGAGCGGCGCAATGCCCGCGCTGCGAGAGGTGCAATTCGAAGTCTTGCCGCGTTACGCCTCGACGTTTCTCGATCGCATGCCGCATTACTGGTCTTTTGCCATTTCGCTGATTAACCTCCATCTGGGAATTTGGACGGAGGCGGCCTTTGGCACGGCTTTGGTTCTGGCATGGTGGCGACGTGAGCTGAGGATTATCGCCCCAGTGGTGATGATGGCCGTGGCGGGGTTCATCTCAACCGCCTCGCAGGTGCGCTTCAGCTCCTACGCCTTTGAAACCGCCTATCCGTTTTTCGCGATGATCTGGGGCTATGTCATTCTGACCGGAGCCAAGGGCTTCCAGTTTCTCCGAGGATATTTCAAGCTCCACGGTTGGCGGCTGGCAGGGACATTACTTTGGCTGGCCGCAGCTCAAGTAATTTATTTTCCGCTGCCCTCCATTGCCTACACGGTGGGTGAAGATTATCGTGGTTTCGCAGACTGGATGCGCAACCCCTGGCAATCTTATGTGAATTATGCTTTCCAGATTCCTCTTGAGAAGCTTCACGATCAGCTTGCCATTATCGACTACCTCAGGAAAACTTCTGGCCTGCCGGGAGGAGTGTTCGTGTGGGGCGCCGCGCCGCTTATTAATTTCCTGACGCAGCGCCCCAACCCCAGCCGGTTCATCTCAAATTTTGCGCTGATCTCTCCCTGGGGTCCCGCGAGGTGGCGGCAGGAATTGATTGGAGAATTGAATCGACGCCCGCCGCGCTATATTGTGGTGGCGCGTCACGATGAAATCCCGGTGGTCACGCTGACCTACGACGATTCCGAGAAGTGCATTTCGAAATTTCCGGAGTTTGGGGCGCTTCTCAAGAACCAGTATGAGCCCGTGGAGAATTTGGATGATTTCGAACTTTACATCCGCAAGAGCCCGTAATGGCCGGCGCGCGGGCCGGGCCGCGCGCTTCTTGGCAAGGGAACTTTATCGCTGATGACTGCAGATTCCCCTCAAATGGCGGAGAAGTCGCGCGCCTGGCTGCTTGCAGGGCTGGCATTCGTTTTTTTCCGAGCCCTTCCCAACTTACGTTATCCCATCGGACGCGACCAAGCTACCTTCTGCGTGATTGGGCAGGGTCTGCTGCGCGGCCAACTCCTTTATCGCGACCTCTGGGATAACAAGCCGCCGGGAATTTTTTACATCTATGCGCTGATCGTGAAGATTTTCGGGCCGGTGATGTGGTCTGTGGGAACGGTTGATATTCTATGGTTGCTCGTTATCTCCTGCTGCATTTTTTATTTTGCCCGGCGCTCCATGGGCACGCCCGCCGCGGCGCTGGCGATGGTTTTCAATGCCGTGCGCCACTGCCGGCAAGGCTACATTCATGCCGCCCAGCCCGAGACATTCCTGATGCTTTGCATTTTTGCAGCCTACTTCCTTATACGGCAAGAGGAGGGCCGGAGGGCGATTCGACTCTTCCTCGCCGGCTTGATACTGGGAGCGGCCTTTTGGCTGAAGTACAACGCGGTGGCGTTCTTCCCGTTTGTTGCGCTCGTTCCCTTCCTGGATTTTAGCAAACTGAACCAGGACTCCGGGCGCGTGCGCTTTTCGATTCCCTGGAAGGAGTGGCTGACGCGCATGCTGGTGGTGAGCGGGGGCTTTATCCTCGCCGTCGCCGGTGTGCTGACCTATTTTCGGATTTCCGGCGCCTGGCCGGCCTTGAAAGAAGTCCAGTTTGAAGTGCTGCCGCGCTACGGCGCCATGGCATTTGGTATCACCACGAATAACTTTTTCTTATGGGCCCTTCGCGAAACGCAAATTCAACTGGGCATCTGGTACGAAATCATCGCCGCACTCGCCCTGTTGATTGCCTGGAGGCGCCGCGAGGTGAGCGCCATTGCGCCCGCGGCGCTTTTTGCCTTCGCCGGATATCTTTCCGTGGCGATGCAGGTGCGCTTCCATCATCCCTACTACTACGAAACGTGCTATCCCTTCTTTGCGATGTTTTGGGGATACGTTTGCGTTAAAACCTACGAGGGGTTCAGGTACCTTCAAAGAATATTTGCACAGCGGAATCTGACGTTGGCGCGCAGCCTGCTGTGGCTGGTGCTCGTGGGCGTCGCTGCGTCGCTGCTGCCGGAAGAGAGCGTGCGTGTTGTCCAGCAGTACAGCTTCTTAAAGGACTGGTGGCGCAATCCCGAGCAATCCTATGCGGTTTACTATTGGGAGCTTCCTCTCGATAAGCTGCGCGACCAGATGAGAGTACTCGACTTCCTGAAGGCCAATTCGCGTCCGGAGGATGAGGTTTATGTCTGGGGAACAGCGCCGCTCATCAATTTCCTCAGCCAGCGGAGAACCCCGTCCCGATTTGTGTCGAATCTTGCCTTGATATCGCTCTGGGCTCCGGACCGCTGGCGTCAAGAGCTTGCGGACACCTTGGAAGCCAGGCGCCCACGCTACATTATAGTAGTCCGCGACGACGCCATCCCCGCAGTTTCCTTTACCGGCCTTGATTCAGAAGGGTATTTGCTCGTCTATCCCGCGCTGGCGAAGGTTTTGAACGAGTTATACACACCCGACGTTCGGCTTGGTGATTTCCATATTTACCGTTTGAAATAGAGGACGGCAAGCGCGGCAATTGTGACCAAGGAAATGACCAAGCCCAGGTGAAATCCGCGTTGATGATATTCAAATCGAATTTCGTGAGTCCCGATATCCGCGTAGACTGCGCGGAAGATCTGATTGGCGCGCAGGACCCGCGCGGGACGACCATCCACAGTCGCCAGCCAGTTGGGATCATATCGATCTAACAGGACGACGTAGCCGGGTCGAGTGAGTTGCGCCCGCAGGGTTACGGAATTGGGATCTCGGTGCACAATCTCCACGTCTCCTGCGGGCGCGCCGCCGTTGACTTTTGGCGATGAGCCGGCCGGCGCGGCAAGGATAACCGAATTAATGGCATCGAACTCCGGCCAAGCAAGGTAATCCAGGGTTTCATTCGAATCCGTTGTGAACAATGAATTGCCTGCCACATAAGCCCGCGGCAAGAAGCACATATCCTCATACAATTTGCTCGGCAGGGATGAGCCGTTGAAAACCTCGCCGAGCGGGCGCACGGCCATAGATTCCGAGGCTCTGGGACGAATGATGTACTTAACGTTGGTGCGGCCTAGCAGGCAATCGACGTGGAGCGGATCCTTGACGTGGCGATCCTGGTAAATTTCGACGTCGTAGAGATAGGGCGGCAGCGAGCGCTCGAGATCCAGATTGATGCTGCCCTCCACATCGTTGAGCATCGAGCCCGTGGCAAGTTGCGACCGCGGCTGAAACGCTCCCTGCCCCGCAGGGCCGAGGTCGGCGGCCTCCGGAAGCGACTCGAAATTGATGTAGGTTTGCACGTTCCCGACTTCGGGTGTTTCGACCACGGGCCAGAATGACGCAACTCGATATGTGCCGGGAGTGTCCTTGAACTCATTCAATACCGGCGGGCGGTAGGTGAAAAATGTCTTGGGAACCGTGGGATTCGCGCCGGAATTCGCCGTCACCAGTTGGCCTATCGCGAGCAGCGCGAAGGCGTACAGGCCGGGACGCGCCCAGCGCTTTCGCTGTTCCAGGCCGTGAGCCAGTACGATTCCTCCCAGGAAGAATCCTGCCAGGCCCGGAAGCTGGTAGCGCAGCATGGTGATAAGGAAATCCGGCATTTGCTTAAGGTCGAAGGGGTTTTCGCCGAGCTTGCCGAGGATCCGCTTCGTGGGCCACATAATGAGGTTCGGCGACACCCAGGCAATTGCCAGGACTACGATGATGCCCGCAAGCGAGACATAAAGAGGCGCAAGCAGCCGGCGGCGGCGCAGTTTCCACAGAGCCGATTTCGAAAGCAACGAGTCGAATCCCCACCCTGCCAGGATCGCGAGGAGAAACGTAACGACCACCAGAAGCTTAACGGGATATCGCACCACCGCAAGCGGGGGAATGAGCAAATAAGCCAGTGCGAAGACGGGCGTAAAATGGCCAAACGAAAGGAGCAGGAAAATCCCCGCTGCGCCGGCGGCAAAATTGCGCCGCTTGTCGCGGCCCAGCGCCCATCCGGCCAGCGCACAGAAGACCGGGACAAAGCCAAGAAATACGGACAGGAAGTAAGGAAGGTTCGAATCGGACATCAACCAGAGCCAGCCCGTCGGCGCGGCAATCCCCGAGCCGAAGAAATCGGGCACAATCAACTGTGGCAGAGAAAAGGGATTCACCGCCCAATTGGCGGTTTCGCGGAACCGCAAACCCTGGAGGCCACGGCGCGATTCGCTAAGCAGGCTGGCGGCGGGGAGAAATTGCGCAGCGCAAAGCAGCAGCATCCCTGCTCCCACCAGAAAAAATGTAGCGAGCAGGCGGAAGTTGGGCTTTGACCAGAGGCGGCCCCAGTGGCCGCGGCGATAAAAAGCGTAGGCGACGCAAAGGCCAAAAGTCGCAAGCATGGTCAACGGCTCTCCGGCCAGCCATTGAAACGAGAAGATCACAATTAAGACGACCCACAAACGCAACCGCGTACTGGCCAACGCGCGATCCGTTACGAGGAGTGCCCAGGGAATCCACGCCGCGCAGGCCGACTGGTTGTAGAGATCGCCGAGGGAGAGCACGGGGCCGCTTAGCATAAAAAACAACGCCGCAAATAGCGCGCCCCGCCACGTCTGCCCCCACGAACGCCCCAGGACGTAGACTCCTATTCCTCCCAAGGCGAAATGCACTAGGAAATGCGCAGTGAAAGCGGCGTCAACGGGGAAAAACACAATGAAAAGCGTAAAGGGATAAAAGAAGAGCAGATTGGGATTTGCGAGCACCGGCTGGCCGTAATTCAGATAAGGATTCCAGTAGGGAAGAAACCCCCGGCGGCACAAGTCGTGAATGAAGCGCGCACTGGGAAAAGTGTAGTTGTAGATGTCGCGGTAAAAGAACATCGCAGAGGTGAATACCACTCTCCAGAACATCGCGACTACGGTCGCAATGAGCACCGCGATTGCTACAAGGTCAGCACGAGAGAAAAAGGCAGGGCTGGGAGCCGCGTCGGTGGAGGTCCGCGAAGGTGAATTCAGTCCCATGGAGTTTCGAGCGAAGAGACTTTATTACAGCAGCGCGAGGGTTGCAACCTTGGCTTGGACGGCTCAACTCACGGACTTATTACGCCGGAGCAGCAACCATTATCA
>JASHTZ010000333.1 GCA_030040295.1 Terriglobia bacterium
CAGGTGTCGCACGCTTCCCAGCGCGGAATCTTAATCTTGGGTTCTAGGCCTGTGGCCGCTTCTTCCAGGCTGATTTCGAGGTCATAACGCAGATCCACGCCGGCCGGTGCGCGCGCGCCGCCCCGGCCCGCGCGGCCAAAAATGTCGCCGAAACCGAAGAGGTCGCCGAAGATATCGCCGAAATCGGAGAAAATGGAGGCATTGAAATCCGGCGCGCCCCCTGTCCCGCCCACACCGGCGTGTCCGAAGCGGTCGTAGGCGGCGCGCTTGTGCGCGTCAGCCAGCACGCTGTAGGCTTCAGTGATTTCCTTAAACCTTTCCTCCGACTCTTCCTTGCGATCGGGATTGCGGTCAGGATGGTGCTGCATGGCGAGGCGGCGGTATGCGGTTTTGATCTCCTGCTCGCTGGCCTCGCGCTTCACTTCCAGTATTTCGTAGTAGTCCCGCTTCTTAGGCAATGATTCACCTCATTGTAGCGGCGGTCTCTGACCGCCGAGGCATCGGTCCCGGAGGGTGGGGCTGACGCGCGGCGCCAGAGCGACGCTCATCGAGCGCCGCTACAGCTACTCGCTTTTCCCGCCCGTCGCCACCTTCACGATAGCCGGGCGCAGCAACTTGTTCTTCAGCCGGTAACCCCGTTGCAGCTCTTCCACAATCTCGTGCTCGCGGCGGTCCGGGGCGTTCACCGTTTCAACCGCCTGATGAAGATAGGGATCAAACACCTGCCCTGCTGCATCGATAGGCGAAAGCCCGGCGCGCTCCAGCACTCCGTAAAGTTCGCGATAGATCAGCTCCAGGCCCTGATAAAATGCCGCCGGAACGGCGGGGTCGCGGTGCTGCAGGGCGCGCTCAAAGCCGTCGAGCGTAGGGAGCAGCGAGCGGATCAGGTTCTCGGCCGCAAACAGCCGCACCTCCTCTTTCTCCTTCTGAGTGCGCTTGCGGAAATTGTCCAATTCTGCCTGTTTGCGTAGCAGGCGGTCATAAAGGTCCTTCTTCTCTGCCAGCACTTTTTCGTAGGCTTCGCTAATGCCCGGCTGCGCAGCGGTGGGAGCGGCCACACCCTTGCCGCTGGCGGCCGGCGCGGAGCCTTCCTCTTCCTGCTCGCCCGATTCGCCGGGCGTTATCCATTCGTGTTCATTCTCCATTGTTCCCCGCAAATCTCTTGCTGCAATGATCCGGCGCGCTGTAGCGGCGCTCTATGAGCACCGAACGTCGGTCCCGCCTGGGAGGGATCGACGCTACAATTCCTGCTTCAATTTGAACTCAGCAGCCGGCTGCACAACTCCGCCACGTATTCCACCGCGCCCATGGTGCGATCATATTCCATACGCATGGGGCCCACCACGCCCAGCGCCCCCACAGCGCGCTCGCGATAGTGCAGCGGCGCCACCACCAGCGTGCAATCGTGCATCTGCGTTTCGGCGTTTTCCCGCCCGATGAAAATGCGTACGCCCGCCTCCGGGGTTTGCAGGCAGGCTTCCAGAATGCGCGCCAGCTTGGCCTTTTCCTCGAGCGTCTTCATGAGCTGCTTGATCCTCTGCACATCGGCAAACTCAGGGCGCTCCAGAATTTTCGCCGTCCCGTCCACAATCAGCCCGCCCGATTCGTTTTCCGAGAGCGCGCCCCACATGAAAAGCGTGGCGACGTTCTTCAGCAGTCGGTCGTAGAGAAGCTTTTCAGCCTCCATGCGATGGAAAACCTCCAGGCGGATGGTCCCGAGCGACCAGCCGCGGAATTCCGCATTCAGGAAATTGGCGGCCTGGTCCAGCTCCTCCTGTGTAAAGGCGTCTTCCAGGCGGACCACGCGGTTTTCCACCAAATCGGGCTTCGAAACGATCACCACCAGCACGCGGTGGTCAGGAAGGTTAACGAACTTGATGTGTTCGAGGAGCTTTTCCTCCATCGCTGGCGCCAACACCAGTCCAATGTTGCGTGAGATCTCCGAAAGCGTGCGCGAAGCCTTTACCATCAGCCGCTCCGGGCGGTCCGCGTCGCTGCGCAGTAACTGGTCAATGTAGCGCTCGGTGTCGGGAGCCAGGCGCGCGCCCCTCACCACCCGGTCCACGTAGAACCTGTATGCCTTTTCTGTAGGCACACGCCCCGCGGAGACGTGCGGCTGTGCCAGAAAGCCGCCATCCTCCAGTTCCCCGAACACGGCGCGGATGGTGGCCGGGCTCAAGGGCTCAGGCATCTGCTCCGACAGGGCTTTCGAGCCCACAGGAAAACCGCTGGCAATAAACTGGCGAACCACGGCCACAAGAATGTCGCGGCACCGATTGGATAAGTCGCTCTGCTCCATCAAGTTAGCCCTAGTGGACGAGATACCTCAAAGTTCGCGGCTACTCAGACTTCGATTCATTTTATCGGCGGAGCTAAAAAGTGTCAAGATTGCCACAAGAACACCAGTGAAACAGGTTTGAATTTGAGCATAGGTGCCCCCCTTGCGGGTGCCTCCCGGCATTACCTAGCCGAAGAGCAGGGACAAGCCCTGCCCTTGCGAGATTCAAACCGCATCACTCCTCCTGAACCTCGTTGCTCTCGCCAACTTTTCTGGTAATATAATGTCCTGTTTTGGATTTAGCGATGTATGAGACGCACCGTTAAATTGCCGCCGAAGGGGGCGTCTGTGAGCGCACGACCTGCCGTCTACACGCTGTTCCACCTCACGAGGAGCCAACATGCGTAAGAAGAAGACCAAGCCTCCCCAGGATGGTTTTTCGCGCCGCGACTTCCTGAAGGGGGCGGGCATTACTGTCTCGACGAGCCTGCTGCCCATGCCCGGAACCGCCGCCGCGCGGCCGGAGGGATCCTCCGAAGTTCTCGGGCCGAATCCCGTACCTATCACGCTGAGCATCAACGGAGCGGCGCGCAGTCTGAAGGTTGAGCCTCGCGTCACGCTGCTTGATGCCTTGCGCAATCAGCTCGACATTACCGGCGCCAAGAAAGTGTGCGACCGCGGCGTTTGCGGCGCCTGCACGGTGATCCTGGATGGCCGCGCCGTGTATGCCTGCAATGTGCTGGCCGTCGAAGCGGAAGGCCACAAGATCGAGACCATCGAGGGGTTGGGAACGGAAGAACACCTTCATCCGGTGATGGCGGCATTCGTGGACAATGACGCGCAGCAGTGCGGATTCTGCACGCCGGGTTTCGTGGTGGCCTGCAAGGCGTTCCTGGACAAGCATCCAAACCCCACGCTCGCCGACGTTGAACACGGCCTGGGCGGCAACCTCTGCCGCTGCGGCACCTATGCGGGAGTTCGAGAGGCAGTCCTGGAAGCTGCCAAAACCCTCAAGGGAGGTCACGCCAATGGCTAGTTGTAAATATGATTGGCCGCCGCCGGGGGAACGTAGCCTGATCGGCAAGCGCATCAAGCGTCTCGATGGGCCTGAAAAGGCCAGCGGCCGGGCCAAGTACACCTACGACATCAATCCCTCGGGCCTGCTCTTCGCCAAAATCTACCGCTCGCCCTGTGCCCACGCCAAAATCACCGGCATTGACACCTCCGAGGCGGAAAAAATGCCGGGTGTGAAAACCGTGCTGGCTGTAATGGGCGTAGGGGATGAAACCCATTGGGTGGGGGACGAAATTGTCTGCGTCGCCGCTGAAAGCGAAGAGATCGCCACTGACGCGCTGAGCAAAATTAAGGTGCAATTCCAGGAGCTCCCCTTCTTCGTCAATGAAGAAAATCTGGATCAGGCCGGCGACCATGCCAAACCCGCTTCCACCAAGACCAAGGGCGATGCCTCCAAGGCCTTCAGTGATCCCGATGTGGTGACCTCTGAAGGCTATTACGGCATTGCCGCCATCACCCATTGCTGCCTTGAAGCGCATGGAAACGTGGCGCAGTGGACGGGCAATAATCTGCTGACTCATTCCTCCACCCAAAACGTTCCCGGCCTGCCCAGCCAATTTGGCGACAGCCTGCGCAAGCAAGGCGTGGACGTTTCGGACAAAAACGTTGAGACCATCTGCAATTACATCGGGGGAGGATTCGGCAGCAAGTTCGGAACGGATGAATGGGGCATCCACGTGGCGCAATTGGCCCACAAGGCCGGCCGGCCCGTCAAGCTGATGCTGGAACGCGATATGGAACTGGAAGGGGCGGGCGCGCGGCCTTCGGCTTTCGCCAACATCAAAGTGGCAGCGCAGAAGGACGGAACGCTGGTGGCCTGGGATTCGAAGTCGTGGGGCAGCGGCGGATTCCCCGGAGCGGGAATGCCCCCGCTTCCTTACGTTCTTACCGGAATTCCCAACATCACGACTCAACACACCTCAATCAGTACCAACGCGGGCCCCGCGCGCGCCTGGCGAGCCCCCGACCATCCACAGGCGGCGGCGCTCACCCTGTGCGCGCTGGATGATTTGGCCGCCAAGCTGAACATGGACCCCATCGAGTTCCTCAGCAAGAATGCGGACCTCTCCGCGCGCGGCAATGTGTACCGCGAGGAGATGAAGATCGGTGCGCAGCTTTCCGATTGGCAGAAGAACTGGCACCCGCGCGGCGACAAAACCTCCGGTACGGTGAAGCGTGGAATGGGAGTGAGCATCCACACGTGGGGCGGCGCCGGGCACCCCAGCAGTTGCGGCGTGAACATCTACCCGGATGGTTCGGTGGAAGTGAATATGGGAAGCCAGGACCTGGGCACCGGCACGCGCACCGTGATCGGCATCGTCGCGGCGGAGACCTTCGGCCTCCCCCTGGAAGCCGTGAAGGTGAACATCGGCGACAGCAAATATCCCGCCGATTCGGCCTCGGGAGGCAGCACAACGGTGGGCGGCGTTTCCGCCTCCACGCGCCGAGGCTCCGTGGATGCGCGCGACCAGCTTTTTGAGGTCGTGGCGCCCAGCCTGGGAGTTAAGCCTGAGCAGTTGGTGGCCGTAGGCGGATACATTCAGGCGAAGGACGACCCCTCCAAGAAATTGAGCTGGAAAGAGGCCTGCGCCAAGCTGCAAGTGAAGCCCATTCAAGCCCTCGGCAGGAATTTGCCGCGCGGCATGAGCCCGTGCAAGCTGAACGACAGCGGTGTGGGCGGCTGCACGATCGCCGACGTCTCCGTGGACACCGAAACCGGCCTCATCAAGATCAACAAGATGGTGGCCGTGCAGGATTGCGGGCTCATCATCGACTTGAAGACCGCGGAGAGCCAGTGCTATGGCGCGCTGATTATGGGCGTTACCTACGCGCTGTTTGAAGAGAAAATCATGGACCGCATCACCGGGCGAATGCTGAACAACAACATGGAGTTCTACAAGCTCGCGGGAATCGGAGACGTAGGCGATTTGGTGGTCCACATGATGACCGGGCCGGGTTACGACGAGCGCGGAACCATCGGATTGGGCGAGCCGCCCGTTATTTCGCCCGGCGCCGCCATCTCCAACGCCGTGGCCAACGCCATCGGCGTGCGCGTACCCACAATTCCCCTGACTCCGGACAAGGTGCTGGCCGCGCTTGAGAAAGGAGGGATGGCCTGATGCAAGCCTTCGAATATGCGCGTCCCAAATCCACCCAGGAAGCTGTGAAGTTGCTCGCTGATGCGGGCGGTGAGGCGCTGCCGCTGGCCGGCGGGACCGACTTGATCAGCTTGATGAAGGACGGCGCCGCGGCGCCCAAACGATTGGTGAGCTTGCAGCATGTCGGCGAGCTCCGCAGGCTTTCCCATTCATCCAGCGCCGGGCTGCGGCTGGGCGCGATGGTAACGCTTGATGAGCTGCTGGAAAGCAAGGAAGTGGCGGCGGCCTACCCGGCCATCGCCGAAGCGGCGCGCGGCGTCCACAGCCAGCAGATTCGCAGCACGGGCACGGTGGGCGGCGACCTGTGCCAGCGGCCGCGCTGTTGGTATTATCGCGCCGGGTTCGGCTTGCTGGCCGTGTACAATGGCAAGGCGCTCGTTCTCGATGGCGACAACCGCTATCACGCCATTTTGGGAAATTCCGGCCCGGCTTATTTCGTAAATCCCTCCAGCCTGGCGCCGATCCTGATTGCGCTGAATGCCAAACTGAGCATCCACGGTCCCCAGGGCGAGCGCGAGCTTTCCGTGCAGGACCTTTTTGTGAATCCCAAGAGCGACCAGGAGAGCGAACTGGCGCTGCGTCCGGGAGAGATCCTGACGGAAATTCGTGTTCCTCCGGCCGGAGGCGCGAAGATGGCCATCTACGAGGTTCGGCAGAAGGAAGCGCTGGATTGGCCGCTCGCTGCGGCCGCGGCGGTGCTGAAAATCCAGGGCGGAACCGTGGAGAGCGCACGAGTGGTGATGGGGCATGTCGCGCCGGTGCCCTGGCCATCACCCGACGCCGAGGAAGCCCTGAAAGGCAAGTCGGTGGATGAAAATGTCGCCGCGGAGGCAGGCAAGGCCGCGCTCAGCAAGGCGACGCCGCTTTCCATGAATGCTTACAAGGTGCAACTGGCCCGCGTGGCGGTGAAGCGCGCCATCCTGCGCGCCGCGAAAGGAGAGGCCTGATGATCGCTGAACCTGCTCCGCAATCCGTCGAACTGAAGACGCAGTGCAGCCTGATCCGCCATAAGGATATGTTCATCGGTGTCGAGCCGGACCCTACCGTTCAGCCTTCCAGCGGCAAGCTCTGCTGGTGCGTACACACGCAGAAGGTCCTCGGGCCGGACGGGCAGCTTGTCTCACTCGATGCCTGCACGCCGGATCGCCCGTGCTTTGAAGCGCTCTAATGCTGTAGCGACGCTCTGCAAGCGCCGCGCGCCGGTCATAGACCGCCGCTATAAAGGGCGTTCGGTTGAACCTCCCGACAAACGGCGCTAGAATAATATGGGGTGCTGGATGGAATTCTGCCCCATGGAGGTTTACATTATGAGGAGAATTATTTCCTCCCTCACCATCGGGCTGTTGCTGCTGTCAGCGATGCCCGCTTTCGCGGCCGTGACGGGCGATTACCTGGAGGCCCGCAGCGCGGACATCTACACCGGCCCTTGCTTCGCCATGTCGGAAGTGGGCTTGACCGGCCAGGAAGCAATCCTTGCCTGGAAAGTGCGCGAAGGCGATTGGAAGGGTGTCTCGCTTGCGGGGCTGAGCGTGGTGGCCGTGGTCCGGGCCAGCGCGACTCTTGGCGATCCCTATCACGATCCCTATCCGGCACGCTCGGTGCTGATCGTCGACTCCCGCGCCAACGACCAACAGAAGGCGGCGCTCGAGGCGTTTGCCGAATCGAAAGCGGGGAACCTTCTAGCCCATGTGGTGCGAGTTGAGGTGGCTCCCATCGAGATGACCATTGAGCACGGTGATATGCACGGCGCGGCGAAGATGGTGGCGGGCAAGTTCGCGCAAGTCGAAACGCGCAGCCTCTGCCAGGGCGACCACATTTGCGGAAACGAAACGGTGTTCTATCCGCCGCTCGTGGCGCTCAACCACTCCATGCCCGCGTTCACACTCGAAAGCGATTACTCCGGCCAGGGCCTGGGTGAAGTCTGGAAGAACGTGGACAAGCGCAGCGCCTTCGTGGGCAGCTTCTGACTGCTGTCGATGATTCACCGGACGGTTTGGGAACGGGAAACTTCCGAAAGGTTGTTTCCCGTTTCGCGTCTCTGACATCTAAATGTGGGGAGGAATTGTCAATGAAACTGTACCGCGTGCTGGGAGTGCTGCTGGCGATTCAATTCTCTGTAGCAGTGAGCGCCTTCGGGCAAGGTGCCTATAAGGCCATGACAATCGGCGCGGCGCCGGCGGACGTTCCCGCTTCCTTCCAGAGCGTCCTCGATTCGCAGGGCGTGCGCGTTACCAACGCTCAGGGCGCGACGCTGTGCGAAGTCTGGATGCGCAAGGACCTTCCCTCCAGCGCGAACCCGAACACCTCTCCCGACGTGATGTTCGGCACGCTGCCGGAAGGAGCCTTTCTCGGCGTGGTTCACTTCCCCAATGGCACATCGGACTATCGCAGCCAGACCATCAAAGCCGGATTCTACACGTTGCGCTATGGACTGATTCCGCAAGACGGCAACCACATGGGCGTCAATCCCTCGCGCGATGCTTTCGTGATGGGACCGATCGCCGCCGACCCGGGGCCGGACAAGGTTCTGGCGTTTGACGACCTGGTGAAGCTCAGCCGGCAGGCTTCCGGAACACCTCATCCCGGATTCCTTGTGGGACAGCCGCCCAGCGGCAACACCTTTCCCGCCGTCACCAAGGACGATGCAGGCGACTGGAATCTGCAAATCAAAGGGCACGCCGCAAGCGGGGATTTGCCGCTGGGGTTTACGGTCGTAGGACATTGGCAAGGGTAAAGGGGTTAGCCAAATGAGATTATCGGGAATAAGGCCGAGTCACGTTGCTTTGATTCTCGCCATGCTGCTCGCGCCGGCTTTGTACGCGGGGCAAACCAACCCTCTCGCCGCGCTGGATGGTGAACTTCTGACCAACAAGACAGGCCTGCCGATGCTGAAGATCAATGGCCACGAGGAGGCGCTCTCCGCCAACACGCCCTATCTGCTCCACACGCTTGAGGACAAGCGGCTGGAGGGCCGGCAGGTGCACCTGGAAGGAGTTTCCAAGCCCGACGGCACATTCGAGGTCCACTGGCTCTACACCGTGCATGACGGGAAGCTCTACAGCGTGCGCTATTACTGCCCGAGGTGCAACATCGTGGCGCTCGAGCCCGGCAACTGTGTCTGCTGCCAACAACCCACTGAGCTCCAGGAAATCCCCAAGCCGGCAAATTCACATTAGTCAGAACCTTCGTTCAGGGTTTCTTGTCGCCCATGAAGATGCGGAATAGCTTTACGCGCTGGAATTCCGGGCGAAACTCATCCACCAGGTTAGTACCCATCACAAATCCAAATTGCATGTGCCCGGTTTGAATCCCTTGCACCCAGGGCGAAAACCTTCGCGGGTTCCATAGCGCCGAGATCATGCCGGAACCGTACGCGCCGGCGATTTGCGGTATATCCAGTTGCTTGTGGCCGTTCTGGTCATAGGTGAGGAAACTCATTTCGAACGCGTGGGCGGTGCGCCGCCAGAAGCCGGTGCATCGGCAAGGAAAGTATCGCGGGTCATAGTGAAACGCCGCTTCCCCGCTCTCCTGGATGGAATTCTGGAGAACGATGATTCCGAACTGGTTGCCGGTCCGCCGCGCGTAGCCCGCGAATCCGCCACCCCATTCGCGGGGATAGTCGAAGGCCTGGAACGCCAGCCCCGCCCCAAATGAGACCACATAGGGGCCGGGTGAGAGATAGGTCTCTTCGAGGTATCGATTCCAGCGCTCGCGGCCGCTGAGTGGAGGTGGATTGGAATTGCCTGTGGCCGATGGCGCAGTTGTGGTCCCTTGTTGCGCGAGGCATTCCCGGGCACAGGACATGACCAGGGCAATGAGCATGGCCAATGAAACGGCGTGAAACCTATAACCAGAACCCTTGTGATTCCTCTGCTGCCAGAGAGTTTTCACTATCCGCTGCCCTCGCCCCTGATTGGATTAACGTGCTACCGAATGTTTTCCATTTTAGCTATTTCGCAAGCTGATGCACATTCTTTTGGAGTCGAGGTGTGTAGTTGACTCAGTAGCCTTTGGGTGGATCGTGACACGGCATTTCGGGAGAGTTCGCGCGGTTGACACCTTTCCCCGCGCAATGTTACAAAGAGAGTATCGTTGAATTCCCGCGCTCTGCGCGTCGATGGTGGGTGTAGCTCAGTTGGTAGAGCGCCAGACTGTGGATCTGGACGTCGCGGGTTCGAATCCCGTCACCCACCCCATGTTTCGATCACTTAACCTCGACCAATCGCAACTCTTCTTGCAACTTGGCAATATTTGGCAGCAATAACCTCTCGATTTTTCCCAAAGCCCTCCGGCGGTCCTCCATCCCCGGCTCGGCCGTCAGCCGGTTGTGCGGACAATGATTCCATATGCGATCTTGGTTCTAAGGGCCGATTTTGAGACATTTTCCTACTCTTGATGCCTCAGCCTGAGGCAGGAGGTTCGCTTCATGTTCGATCGCACACACTACCGCACAAAGAGCATTGGAGTACGGGTCGCCGAAAAGGACTTTATATGGCGTCGACTAACGCGATTCGATCAACTCAAGATTCCGCCCGCAACCTGGAAGTGGGACAGCGCGTTCGGCAGGCAGAAGGCATTCATTCGCACCGTTCAGGGTCAATACAAGGAGTATTGGATCGATGTGAATGAGACCAATTACCAAAGCGCCTTCAAAGGATTTTTGGGATGTGCTGTAGGCGGGGTGAAAAGGTCTTCCAGACTCCCTCCATGCGTGTCTTAAATTTTACAGAGAGAAAAAGCAACGATTCTGAGACCCGGAGCGTCCCAAAATCGGCCGCAGAATCACTGCGCATCGCAGCAACTTGAGGCCAAACGACACTACACGGATGAAACTTGAGGGATACTGCTCTGTCAGCATGGCGGGAATGCTGAGTTCTTTCAAATGATGCGACGGAGGGACGGATATGCGACTTCGAAGTGGCAATTGCAGGCATCGATTTGTTCTCTTCATTTTGCTTACTCCCCTCTGGGTGTCCTTAGCGGCTGCCTCGCTGTTTGCGCAAGCCGGTGCCAACGGGGCCATCAGCGGCTTCGTCACGGACCCCTCGGGGGCGGCGATTGCGGGAGTAGCCGTCAAAGTCACCAACGTCAACACCGGTGTGAGTTATAGCGCCGGCACAACGACCGATGGTTACTACACGGTGAAATTCCTGATTCCCGGAACCTACCGCGTGGCGGTAGCGCAGCCGGGCTTTAAAACTCAGGTGGTGAACGACGTTGTGGTCCAAACCGACTCCAACCCCACCGTTAACATCAAGCTGACCTTGGGCGCGGTAACGCAGACCGTTACCGTAAAGGCCGCAAACACCATGCTGGCATTGCAAACGGCCGACACCGGATCGACAATCGACACGGTGCGCGTCGACGACCTTCCCACCCAGCAGCGCAATGCCTTCCAAGTAGTGCTGACGGGGGTCGGTGTGCTGCCCACCACCGACTGGGAAGAATCGATGACCCTCGAGGATAACAGCAAATCGAGCAGCCAAAGCATCAATGGCAGCTATGACAGCGTCACGGGCAGCACTACAGGCCAGTCTGAAACGAACGAGGTTCTGATAGATGGCGTGGATGACCGCGGCAACTACGCGGAGGGCTTGGGCAACTCCACGGTGGGTTATCTTCCCAGCCAGGAAGCGGTGGGGGAAGTGCAAGTGGTCACCAACCCCTATAGCGCTGAGTATGGGAACACGCTGGGGGGCGCCGAGATATTCACAACCAAATCGGGCACCAGTCGGTTCCACGGAGAAGCCTTTGAATACAATCGCTCCTTTGGTTTATCGGCGAATAGTTTCAGTAACAATCTGGAGCACGTGGGCAAAAGTCCTTTGCTCGTGAACACGCCGGGCGGCAACCTCGGTGGACCCATCAAAAAGGGCAAGCTTTACTTTTTTGGATCTATGGAGTATATGGATGAGCATTCTCCGACTGTCGGTGAGGGCTTTGGGATGGTTCCCACTTCCGCGGAACGAAGTGGCGACTTTTCCGCCGACACTTATAATAACAACGGCGTAGCGACGCCGATCACTCTCTATAATCCCTTCTCCTGCACCTCCGCCACGGTCGTCTGCACTTCCCGGTCGGTGATCGGGAGTGTTGGTGATTCCGTCATACCGTCGAGCTTGATGAGCCCCATTGCCACAAGCCTGTGGAAATACATCCCCCTGCCGGATGTCCCCGGCAACGCGGTCACCGGAGCCAATAACTACTATTTCGATACTAGTGCAGTTGCCCTTGCGCACACGTACGAAATAATGGGGCGTGTGGACTACAACATCAACGATAAAAACCGCATCTTCCTCCGCGCTACTCGCGAGGACTGGCATACCATTGACCCGCCGTTTTACGGCAATACTGGCGGGGACGCTGCCGAGGTCGCCGGGGACTTCCCGGCTGGCCGCACCAACAACAACGACGTGATTAATTACACTCACATCTTCTCTCCTACCATGGTGCTGAACGTTCTGGCTGGGTTTGAGGACTATTTCAATGAAGACATCACTCAACCGACTAGATGCTCAGTGACTCCTGCTCAGCTCGGATTCAGCTCCACGTTCGCCTCGCAGGCGGTGGCCTGCATCCCGGTATTCGGCTTTACCGGCGCCGAGGGTTCTGGCAGTGACAATGGCAGCACGGTTTTCACGGGGGCCGGCGAGCCTGGCTCGACTCTCGCCCCGGATCAGGTTAACACCTTAAGCGCCATGCTGATGAAATCGATGGGCCGGCACACGCTGAAGTTTGGCGCGGAAGGGCTTCTGGAGCGCGGCTATCTTATTGAGCCGGGCGACAACTCGGGGGCATTCAGTTTCTCCTCCCAGTACTCTCAACAAAACCCCTCCGGACCCCTCACCGCGGCGCAGGGCGATCCAGTAGCCTCCTTTGAGATGGGCGTTGGAGCGGCTTCGATCCAGGTCGAATCGGAACCCGCCCGCCAAGACCTCTCGGCGGCCTGGTTCGTGCAGGATGACATCAAAGTTTCGCACAAGCTAACGATCAATGCCGGCCTGCGTTGGGACTGGGACGGGACACCGACAGATCGCTTCAATGCTATTACGGGTCCATTCAACGAGACCACGACAAGTCCGCTTGCTTCCGCAGCGGCGAGCGCAGCCACGGCGAGCGGCGTTACCTGTCCCGCCTGCGCCAACCTGGTGGGAGGCCTGACCTTCCCCGGAGTCAATGGTGTGTCGCGCTCCCCTTATGGATCGGTCTACCACGACTGGGGGCCCCGTCTGGGCGCGGCCTACGCCATCACGCCGAATACCGTCATCCGCGCGGGTTGGGGGCTGTTCTACCTGGACAACGTGTACGATCCTGGGAGCGCCGGATTCAGTTCCACGACGAGTTCGACTTTGTTCAGTCCCACTTATCAAGTCTTGAACCCCATTGCTAATCCTTTCCCCACGGGGCTCATTCCCGCCACTGGCTCCGCCCTGGGCTTATCGACCGATCTGGGCAACACTGTCACCTTTGTCGACCCGCACACGGAGCCCCCACAGGCGCAGCAGTTTAACTTCAATGTGCAGCATCAGTTTCCCCATAATTTCCTGCTTCTGGTGGGCTACAATTACAATTTAGGTACGCGTATGGCCGTAAACAATAACATAAACTCCTTGTCGCTAGCGCAAATCCAGGAAGGCTACACCTATTTGAACACCCCGGTGGCCAACCCCTTTGCGGGGCTGATTCCCAACACCTCGTTGAACACGGCGACGATCCCACAAAAACAATTGCTGCTGCCGTATCCGCAGTTCACGACAGTGACGGAGGAAGACATGCCGATTGGCACCTCCTCATTCCAGGCGTTGGAAATCAATGTGACCAAGCACATGGGCAATGGACTCAGCTTCTCGGCCTCGTACACGAACTCTCGGCACGAGGACCTTGGCGCCTACATGAACACCTTTAACACCCAACTGATGAAAGAGGATGACCCCTACGACATTCCGCAGGCAGTGTCGCTCAACGGCGTTTATGAACTTCCCATGGGTCGCGGGAAGCCTTTTGCCAGCAGCGTTCCTGGCTGGGCCAACAAGATCATCGGCGGCTGGCAGCTCAACTGGAACATTCTCTACATGAGTGGCAACCCCTGGCAGTTTTCCAACATTACCGCGCCGGTTGCGGGTGTGAACCCGAACTATTCGCCTCAGACCTTGCAGCAGTGGGTGAATCCTGCGGCATTCCAGAATTCGACCAATACCCCCTTCTGCTTTCCGGAAGGCAGCAGCAACTGCATTCAGGAATGGTCAACGGTGGATGGACACGTTCGCAATCCGGGCACTGCCCTCTACGACTTAGGCGTGCACAAGTCCTTCAAAATCACCGAGCGCGTCACGTTTACCTTCATGAACAACTGGATCAATGCGACCAACACCCCGCAGTGGTTCGGTAACGACAGTACCTCCTGCGAAGCCATCACCGCGTCGTGCTTCGGAAAGATCTCAGGTTTTACGAGCCCGGACAACTTACCCCGCGAGATTCAAATGGCTGGAAAGATTACGTTCTGACATGCCGCTCGCTGCGTAAACCCCAACCGCCTCCGGGGGCTCTCCCCGGAGGCGTATTTCCCTTCCTCCCCCAGCCGGTAGAGATACAACGATAGCGAGTTGGTTGCGAGCATCAGTTTCTCGCTCAAATTTATTCTGGCTGCATTAGCACAAAGAGCTTTTGGTAGGGACGCTTTGCGTGCTCATCCGGCATTCCGGGGTGACGCTGGGAGAATTTCTCGACTTACTCTAATCCTCACGCTCGCGTAAAATGCCCTGCCGTTGCGCAAAATCGGCGCTAGGACGCGTCGGAACCGATCAAGCAGGGTTACGAAGCAGGCATGAGCCGAATGCAAAGACTGGGAAGCGGTGCACATTTCGGTGCACATCTCATTCAAAATCAGTAACAACAGGCAGTCCTGCCCCAAATACTTCGAGTGCCACCGGACCTGCATGAATAGCCGCTCGTAACACGATTTAGCAAACACAATGCAAGTGTGGTTGACACCTGATAACAATGGGGCCAGCAGTTCAAATCTACCAGGCGCACAAATCAATTCGGCATGAACTTTGGCAGAGTTAGCTGGACACAGGATGCAACGTGCGCTCGACCCCCTCGGGATCGCGCGCGATGACGGTGAGGTAGGCTTTGGCCGGTTGGTCTGGCTCAGAACGGCCCTGTTCCCGATCCCGTAGAGTGCCGAGAGGGATGTGGCAGCGCACGGCAAACTCCTCTTGGGTCAGCGCGAGGGCGCGGCGGAGGTTTCGATTTCAGCAGCACTCCGTGGAGCCGGGGAAAGGGTCTCCAGATCTTCTTAGGTGCCGTTCGCTTTCACCCAAACACCCACCCCATGTCTTACCTTCACACGTTCAGAACCGGAACCTGCACCGAGCAGATAATTCCATAGCCGTGGGTACGCAGGTGGCCGCCGTAGGGGTAACAACCGGTCACCACCAGATCCGCCTTGGTTTGCAGAGCGGCTTGATTCAAGACCTTGGGCACTTCGCCACTGCCGATGAACGTCTCTGCCTTGACGCCTGTTTCCTGCTGGAGCCTGGCCATCTGCTGCTCGGCGTTGCCGAGGATTACCTTCTCCCACGCGTGGTCGATGACGTTGCCGCCTGGCCCCCAGAGCTCCAGTGCAGCCGTAACGTGGGCAAGAGTGAGGCGCGCGCCAAATTTGGCGGCCAACTGGGCGGCCCAGTCAACATTCCTGGCACTGCGAGGCCCGAAGTCGACGGCGCAGAGGACATTGCGGATGGCAAAATCCAGACGGGGCAATTCCTCCTCGATGTGCGCCCCCGTCCACACCGGGCACTCCGTGCCATGCAGCACCTTCGCCGTCACCGAGCCCAGGAGAAATTTGGAGAAGGTGAAACTATAGGAAGGGACCATGATCAAATCGGCTTTTTGCTCGTGGGCCGTTTGTACAATGGCCGTGGCGACGTCGCCATCTGCCAGTTTGCCTGGGGTGGCAAGTCCATTGAGCTCTTCTGCGAGTTTCTTGTCTTTTTCTTCGCGGGTCTGCTGCAGGACAGCGCCGAGCAAGTCCCAGTCCTCTGCCGCGTGCTTGTCTTTCGGTACGCCGGCGGCAAAACTGCGCTCCGTGATGACGTGAAGTAAGACGATTTGCGAATGAAAATGACGGGCCAGGGCGACGGCTTGGCGAAGAACTGCGTGGGTGGAAATCGGGATGTCAACCGGAAGCAGAATTTGCTTGATGTTCAGCACCAGTCACCCCATCCGCGCCTGTTGAGTTGGTGCTGCGGCGCCCTATGCAGTCGTTGAATCGCATCGTCTCAAATCCTTCGGAGCATGATCCTGCCTAAAAGGCTGCAGCCATCTGTCCTTTCGTTGGCGTGAATAGCAGGAGACGGAATGCTGACCTTCAGGTGGCTTGAATTGCGGCTTTGAAGCGATGATTGCTCACTAGATATCCGGTCTTCAGGGACAAAGCGCAAAAGTCACCCCTTTGGCGGCGGGTCACATGCCGAGGATAAGGCCTTCCCGGATTCTTGCGCTTCAGTACACTTCTCGAAGTGTTCCTTATCGTATTTAGTAGGCGGGGAACCTTCGAAAGTGATGTCGCGAATCAAGTACAAATTCCTGTTGATGCGAACCACGTTGGCGTCTCGGTCCAGGGGGAGCCACTTCCTCCCATCAAACATGCGGAATGCGGGCGAGATGTGCACATCGCCCGACGTGCCGGGAATTTCGTCCTTGCGCTTGGTCCAAATGATTTTCACCACTTCGTCGAAGCCAAATTTCGCAGCTCCCTTGAGGCCTATAAATTGGAGGGTCATGGACATCCGGTGCATGGGGAGCCAGCCTTTCAGGATGCCCATCTCAGAGTTCCAATCCCGTACCATCATCAAAGTTTCAGGCTCCTGAGCGCGAAGCGCGCCACAAAACACCAGCACCATGGCCGCCAGAAAGGACCAAATGATCGCATGCCGCAGGATTGGCTGGCGCCGAGGAGGTTTAAAGGCAGAAATAGCATGCTTTGGAGATCCGCCGTGGGTTTTGGTCGTGTTACCCAGGCTGAACATTGCCTTCTTGCCTCACTTGCACTTCCGGCGGGGCGCTTTGCCGCTCACTTCGGCGCCTGCCATATCGCCCACGAAACCTGCTGCTGCAATTCGCGATGCCATATGCGGCGGCCTGGGCCATGTTTCCCGCCCAAATGAAACGATGGTTCGAGTGCTTCGTACGGTTGCAAGGAATCTCAGCCGGTCATCGGGCCGGAACCGAGTCCATCGAGGAATACCTCTTTAGCGGAAAGTGCCTGAGGAGGGAGGGGAAGTCATCATCTTGACCATCGAGCGTTCCTGTATTCCCAGCTTATCCAATATCCTTTTTACGCTTGTGGCAACAGTCCTGTCACTGACATGAAGGATTTTGGCGATTTCAATGTCATCCTTGTCTTCCGAGATCAGCTTGATGATTTCGGCGTCTCGTGGATCCCAGGTGGCATTGCTGAGCCGCGCGGACAACTTCGCAACGATTTCGGGCGGGATGCACAATTGGCCGGATTGCACGTCACGGATGCACCTGAGCAACTCCTCGGTTGCAGAACCCTTGAGAAGATACCCTCGGGCGCCGGCGAGCAATGCCAGGGAAATGTCATCATTGCTGTCAAAGGTTGTCAGGACAATAAGCCGCGCGTCCGGGAAGCGCTCGCGGATGGCTTTCATCGCGTCCGCACCGCTCATCCGGGGCATGCGCAGGTCAATCAGGGCCACGTCAGGATGAAGAGAGTTGTATTGTTCGACGGCTTCAATTCCATCACGAGCCTCGCCCACCACCTGCATATCTGCTCTTCGGTTAATAAGTGAGGTTAGGCCCTCCCGCACGACGGCATGATCGTCAGCGATCAGGATCCGAATCGCCCCCAGCTTGTTCACCCCGCAACCCCCCGGCACAAGACGCGTCAATATCCGCCGGCAGTCCATGCTCGTGTCACCAAGAACGCAGACTGCAAATAGATATAGTCTTCCCATTGACAGATTACTCTCCAAAAAGATCGAATCAATTGGGCGAGAGGCGGGATCGTGTATAGGCCAAGCTACATACCGGAGCCTATAACTTTCGGTATACGCCTTTCGGGGTATGTGACTGCCTGAAGGGCTAGTTGGAGGAATTTGGACAAAGGAACTCGTGCTTGCCGGCATCATTTCCGACGGGTCTAGCAGTAGCGGGGACTGGTTCGTTTGGAAATCACCTTCGGC
>JASHTZ010000334.1 GCA_030040295.1 Terriglobia bacterium
TTCCCGCCGCCGAATTTGCCGCCGCTGGAGCCTGACCGCGGTTAGTTCATTGAGTCATTTTGTGATTTGGCCAATTCGTCGGAGGAACAACGGTTGGCCCTTTAGAGCCTCGTCGGCTCTCTGACTCGTTGCACCGCATCGCCAATCGGTGTTCCGTCGCTTTCAATGGCCAAATGACAAGTTGGCCAAATGATCCAATCCAAAGACTTCCCCGCCTAGAAGACTTGCAAACCGTTTGCTATACTGTGCCGTCAATTTCCGGCTCAGGGTAAGAGCCGTCCGCGGTAGGCGGAACCCATCCCATCAAATTTGGGGGCGACATGAGCGTTGAAGAGAAGACCAAGGAACTGAGTGTCTATGAATCCATGGCGGCGCGCTATGACGTGGCGGCGCGCAAGCTGGGCCTGGACGAAGGCCTTTCCAATTACCTGCGGACGCCGAATCGCGAGATCATCGTCCACATTCCGGTTTCCATGGATGACGGCACGCTCCGGGTGTTTGACGGCTACCGGGTGCAGCATAGCATCGCGCGCGGGCCCTGCAAGGGCGGAGTGCGCTATTCGCCCGACGTCACGCTGGATGAGATTCGCGGCCTTGCCGCCGAGATGACGTGGAAGTGCGCGGTGGTGAACATTCCGTTTGGCGGCGCCAAGGGCGGCGTGATCTGCGACCCGTTCAAGCTCTCGACGGGTGAGCTTGAACGCATCACGCGGCGCTACACGGCGGAGATCTTCGATTACATCGGCCCCGAACGCGACGTGCCTGCGCCCGACATGAACACCAACGAGCAGACCATGGCCTGGATCATGGACACTTACTCCATGCACATGCGCCACACGGTGACGGCGAGTGCTACCGGCAAACCTTACAGTCTGGGCGGGTCGCTCGGCCGGCGCGAAGCCACCGGCCGCGGATGCATGATGACCGCGGACGAAGCCTTGAAGCGCTTTCGCTGGCATCGCGAGAGCACGCGCGTGATCGTGCAGGGATTCGGCAACGTGGGCTCGCAGGCGGCGCGCCTGATGCACGAAGCCGGTTACAAGATTATCGGCGTGGCCGACATTTCGGGCGGCGTGATGAACACCAACGGGATCGACATTCCCGGCTTGTGGAAATACAAGGAAGCGAACAAAACAATCAAAGGCTTTCCGAATACCGAACCGATTGGCGCGCAGGAAATCCTCGAGCAGGATTGCGACTTGCTTCTGCCCGCCGCTACGGAGAGCGTCATCACCAGCAAGAATGCGCACAAGGTGAAAGCCAAGCTGCTGGTGGAAGGCGCCAACAGCCCCACCACTCCGCCTGCCGACGACATCCTGTTTGACCGCGGCGTGTTCGTGATTCCCGACATCCTCGCCAACGCCGGCGGCGTTACGGTTTCCTACTTTGAGTGGGTGCAGGACCGGCAGGGCTACTTCTGGACCGAAGCCATGGTGAACGAGCGATTGAAGCACATCATGGTGACCTCGTTCAACGCCGTAGTGAACTTCGGCGACAAGCACAAGGTGAACAACCGCATCGCCGCGTACATGCTGGCGATTGACCGCGTGGCGTTCTGCATCAACTTGCGGGGGATTTACGCGTAACGCGAAAGGACAGATTCACCCTCACGCGTGCGCTTGCTGAAATCGCTTAAGCGTCGGCAGGGACCTGATCGCTTTGCCGGATTCCCGTTCCGCCAAACGAAGCTCATAGAGGCTTTGCAAGTTCAACCAGAATTCCGCGGTGGTTCCAAAGAAATGGGAAAGCCTCAGGGCAGTATCGCCGCTGATGGCCCTCTGCCCATTCAGGATTTGGGTGATGCGGT
This sequence comes from Terriglobia bacterium, assembly GCA_030040295.1. GTDB lineage: Bacteria > Acidobacteriota > Terriglobia > UBA7540 > UBA7540 > Bog-366. The sequence goes on from JASHTZ010000334.1 coordinate 1,808, forward strand.
TTGTGGGAACGTCGAGCTGTCGCGCCAATTCGGTGGCGCTCAGGCCAAGTTCCTTCAACTCTTCCCCCAAGTGCTCTCCGGGATGAATCGCAGGAATTGCCATTTCTCTCTCCTAGTGGTAATCCACCAACTCCACATTCGAGGGGCCGTAAGCGCCGTCGTCCCACTCAAAGCGAATCCGCCATTGATCGTTCACACGAATGCTGTATTGGCCCTTGCGGTCGCCCTTTAACGCCTCAAAACGGTTACCGGGTAGCGCCGCAAGGTCCCCAAGCTTAGTCGCCGCTTCCAAGCGGTCGAGCTTCATTCGTGCCGGGCGTTCGATTCCCGAGAACGCCTTCACTCGCTCGCCCTGCGCGAATTCACGAGTCCGCTTATCGCCGTAACTTAACTATCATGAATGAGTGTAGCGCAGATTATGCGTTACGTCAAGCGTAACGCTCCGTTACTCCTCCACCGCATCACTTCGGGTGACGCGTAGTTACCTCGGCCAAAGCCAGCCGAACGTTCCCGCCGTCACCAGCGCGTAAATCAAGCCGTCGATGGTCGCCTTGATGGTGATGCTCAGCGAGCGGCGGTACCAGATGGACATCTGCCAGAGGGCGACTGCGTATCCCAGGAACGCCACAGGAGCGGTGTAATGAAACACCTTCATGAACCACGCGCCCGGGGCGACCGCGTTCCCCGCGATGAGCGCCGTGAACGAGCCCACCACCAGTAGATAGACAAACCACAGGGCCAGGTTGCGGCCCATGTTCATCATGCCGTTGGGGCACACGGTGAGCACCATCACCGGACCCTTGTTCAGCTTCTCCAGGAATTCCGGCGCTTTCAGATCCCCATGCTTCGAGGGGCGGGGGACCATGTAATCGCCTGGCGGAATCTCAAAGGGGCGAAGCGCATCCATGACCTCGTCCTCCCTCGGCATCTTTGGGTAATCGTTCTTGTGCCAGGGCAAGAGCATGTGAATGATCGAGCTGGCGATGAACACAAACACCGACGAAACCACGATGGGAAGCCACAGCAATTGCAGTTCTCTCATGACCACCTCCTGAATGCGACTACCGAGTGGGTGGATTGTATCCAATTCCCAGGCTGCTCTCAACCTCAAGCCTGTAGCGGCGGTCTGCGACCGCCGTCGACGCTCGCCCTGCGACCCAAAGCCGTCTTCGGGCGACGGGTCGCAGAGCGCCGCTACAACGGTGCGTGAAGGCTGCACAAGAGTTGACAAAACCCCCGCATAGAAACGACAATCACCCGCTGTAAGGTTACGCTGCGGCATCGCGCCTCGAGGGCGCGC
>JASHTZ010000034.1 GCA_030040295.1 Terriglobia bacterium
GAATGGCATCTCCTCAAGGATAAGATTCACAATTCCACCTATACGCTTGATCCTACGGCACTTGCAGACGGGAAATATATCGCTCGGCTGGTGGCGTCGGATGAGGAGTCGAACCCTCCCTCCATGGCCCGAAAGTCCGAGTTGCTCAGCGCCCCCTTTTGGGTTGACAATACCCCTCCGGACGTTGAGGTCACCAAACAGTCCGTCACGGGCGATACGGCGAATATCCAATTCACCGCCGAAGACAGCACTTCGCCCCTGCGGAGCGCGGAGACTTCCCTGGACGGACATGAATGGCACGATATTTTATCGGATGACGGAATCGTGGATTCGCGGAAAGAGACCTTCGCACTGAAACTCACTTCCCTGGCGCCGGGAGAGCACATTGTGATTCTGCGTGCCTACGACACCTCGGGGAACGTCGGCGTGGGGAAGGCCGTCATCGAAATTCCCGGGGGGGAGTAATCCCTAAGGCCGCCGGGAGCCGCCCTTGGGCTCTCGCCGGGCAGGTAACGGGGAATACAACTCGATAATCTTGCTCCGCATCTGATTCAGGTGAGTTGAGGTGCGGCCGGTAGTGAAACTTCTTGAGCACAAACAAGACACCGGCACCGAAGGTTGCTTCTGAAGCTCAGATCATCGCGCGCGCACAACGCGGTGAAGAGGAAGCATTCGCCGCGCTTTTTGAGGCGCACAAACGGCGCGTCTATTCCTTGTGCCTGCGCATGACCGGCAACACTGCGGAAGCGGAAGATTTGACGCAGGAGGCGTTTCTCCAGCTCTTCCGTAAGATTTCCACGTTCCGCGGCGAGTCAGCCTTCTCGACGTGGCTTCACCGCTTGGCGGTGAATGTGGTGCTGATGCACCTGCGTAAGAAGGGACTGCAGCAGGTTTCGCTGGACGAGATGGACACGTCGCAAGACGAGCCGATCAAACGCGATTACGGCAGCGATGACCGGCGGCTGACGGGTTCCGTGGACCGCATCGGATTGGAGAACGCCATCAGGGATTTGCCGCCGGGCTACCGCGCGGTCTTTGTGCTGCACGATGTGGAGGGCTACGAGCACAACGAGATCGCGGAGATCATGAGTTGCTCGGTGGGAAATTCCAAGTCGCAGCTTCACAAGGCGCGCATGAAGCTGCGCGAGCGGTTGCGGCAGGATCGAGGCGCACATGCGGGAGAATCGCTTTCCGCTAGTGAGCCGGTGAAGGAAGCTTAAGGGTCAGAACCATGCAGGAGAACCAACACAACACGATTGCCGCCTGCGCCCGGTTTGAAGACGAGCTGCCGGCCTACCTGGAGGGTGAAGCACGGCCCTATGTTGCCGCGCACTCGCAGGATTGCCCGTCGTGCGAGGCTCTGCTGGCGGACGTGCAATCCGTTCAACGTGCGGCACGCGAGCTTCCCCAGGAAACACCTTCCCCCATGGTCTGGGCGAAAGTTCGCGCCCGGCTGGAGGAAGAGGGAGCTCTGGCGGCGGCTTCGTGCGTGCAATTTGAAGACGAGCTGCAAGCCCGCCTGGAAGGTGAAGCGCGGCCCTTCGTTGCCGCGCACTCGCAGGATTGCCCGTCGTGCGGGGCTCTGCTGGCGGACCTGCAATCCCTTCGGAATGCGGCACGCGAGCTTCCCCAGGAAACACCTTCCCCCATGGTCTGGGCGAAGGTTCGCGCCCGGTTGGAGGAAGAAGGCGCTCTGGTGGCAGCCGCTTGCTTGCAGTTTGACGACGAATTGGAAGGTTATTTGGAGGGCGAAGCACGGCCTTTTGTGGCCGCCCACGCCGCGGCGTGCAATTCCTGCCGGACGCTGCTGGCCGACGTGGAATCCATCCACCGGGCGGCGCGTGATCTTCCCCTCGAGGAGCCTTCCCGCGCCATCTGGGCAAACGTCCGCGCGCGCCTGGAGGCGGAAGACGCCTTCGGCACGCCCGTCAGCGACTGGCGGCAGATTCTGGCCTGGCGATTCCTGCCTCACGCCGTTCCTTTGGGAGTTTTGGCCGGTTTCATCTTCCTCGGCTCGGTGTTGACTTTGCCTTCCGGCAGCGTTCAACCCTGGGCGAGCGCGGACGTGACGGCCACATCCTCCGCACTGCCTCAAATGGCCTCGTTGACTTCCGGTGAGGCGAGCACCTTGGCCCGTGTGGTTTCCGATTTGGAGAACGATTTTCGAGCAAACGAAGCATCCATGGCTCCGGATCTTAAGGCCACTTATGACAAGAGCCTCGTGGCCCTGGATGGTTCGATTCATGAATGTCTGGACTCCCTTCACCAGGAGCCCGGGAACGCGCTGGCACGGGAATATCTCTTGACAGCGTATACGAGAAAGGCTGAAGTTTTGTCTTCTGCGTTGGAGTTCGAAGGGCGTTGACGAGGGACACGGTTCAATGAACCGGACAACTGCGATGCTGAAGTGGGTCAGGCAATGCCTGCACCTGCTGCTGGTGCTTTTTGCTTCCGCGGTTTTGATAAAAGCCGCCGGCGACGGACGAATTGAAAAGACCTTTGATACCACGCGCGAACCGAGCATCAGCCTGCAAAATTTGAAAGGCGTGGTCATCGTGCGAGGCTGGGATAAAGCCCAGGTGCACGTGGTCTACACTCTGGAATCCCCCCGCCTGGAAGTTTATAGCGAAATCCTTCCCGAAACCGGCCCCGCGGACAAGATTCATATTGAGACTCACCTTCTGGATTCGACGCTGCCTTCAACCGAACGGGGTGCCGATTACACGCTGGACGTTCCCTCCGGCGCCACGCTGGAAATTCGCAATCCGCAGGGCGAGATTCAAGTTGAGGGGATGCAGGCGGACGCATCTCTAACCTCTGTGGGGGGCAATATTTCGGTGCGCGACTATTCCGGCCACCTCACCGTGCGGTCCGTGGCCGGCGACATCGAAATCATCCGCGCCTCGGGCAACGTCGAAGCGGACTCGACAACCGGCAATCTGCACTTCGTTTCGCCCAACACCACTCGCCTGCACGGCAGCACGACGAGCGGTCATGTTCTCTACGAAGGCGACTTCATAGACCGCGGCGACTACATCCTTTCCGCATATAGCGGCGACGTGGAGATTGTCTGTCCGCCCTCGGCTTCTTTTGAATTGAGCGCCAAGACACTGAAGGGCAAAGTCATCAATTTGATGCCCATGACCCGCCGGCGCGAGCCCGCTTCCCCTCTCGAAGCAGCCAATAGCCTGCTCGGAACCCGCAATA
>JASHTZ010000335.1 GCA_030040295.1 Terriglobia bacterium
GCAGTTTCCAAATTCCTTTCTGCCGGGGTCAGGCCCTCTGCTCAAGCCTCGCATGCCGAATTCGAAGTCCTGAAATACCGCGACAACCTGAAGGCGCTGCGCGGGGTAATGGAAACCCTCCAGTCTTCATTGCTGGCGGAGAAGGCGCGCCTGGGAAATGCGCGGACCAACATGCAGGCCGCGTGCGCCTGGGCCACCTCGCTGCGGGAAATTTCCTGAAGGTCCAAATCTCCTGAAGGGCCTTGGACGCCTCATCTGTCAGTTCGAACAAGTCCACTCTACAAAGCTAATAATTCGTCGGCAGGTAGTCGAATAAATCCAGTTGCGAGACATTGGCGCCGGCATCCAGCAGAGCCTGCTGCGTGGTTTGAGCCTGAGTCAGATTGGTGATCGTCTGGGCCATGTTGGCGTCGAGCATCCCGCTCTGGGTTTCTGTCAGTTGGGTTTGTTGCTGGGTCAGGAAGGTCTGGGCGCTTTGCAGCCGGTCCACGGAGTTTCCGTAAAAAGTTTGCTGCTGGCTGACGTAGTTCAATGCCGACTGCACTTCGGCCGTTGCGCCGGAGATATCGCCGTTGGTGTTCAGGGCATTGTAGAGGTCCTGAAGCGATTGGAAAACGTTGTTGGTGGAATTGCTGAAGATCTGGCTTCCCGGGAGATTGGTGGGCATTGCCTCACCCTGAGAAATTTCCACGCTGTTGGTGTTGTTGTTCCCGTTGTAAGTCACTCCGGAGGATGAGCTGGAGTCCGCCACATAGGGTTGCGTGGTGGTGGCGGTGCCGGCGAAAAGGTATTCGCCGTTGTAAGAAGTGTTCGCCAGGCCCATGATTTCCTGCTGGATGCCCTGGATTTGCTGTGCCAGGGCTTGCAGATTGGAGGAATTGAGCGTTCCGCCCGCACCTTCCGTGCCCACGGATTGCGCCGTGGTCAGGGCTTCGACGACCGAACTCAACGCCGAGTCCGCGACGTTCATCGAGCCGGTCACCGTGGAAATATTCTGGAGGTATTGCGTGTCGGCGTCATTCTGGAAGCGCAGCGTGACGAGTGAGGCTGCCGCGGCAGGGTTGTCGGAAAGCTCGTTCAGTTTCTGCCCCGTGGTGAGTTGTTGCAAAGCCTGATCGTCGGTTTGCGTAACCTGCTGCAAACCATCCAGGATCACGCTATAAACATCAGGACTGACACGTATGCCCATAAGTTTTAGCTCGGCGTAAACATGTCGATGGTATCGCTGTTGAGCTCATCGACGACGGAGATGACGCGCGCGGAAGCCTCGTAAGCACGTTGGTACATGACCAGATTCGTGGCTTCCTCGTCCAGCGAGACCCCCGAAACGGAGGACTGCTGGTTGGTAAGCTGCTGCAAGACCAGGCTGACCGCCTCCTGTTGAGAGGTGGCGTTGGAGACGTCATTGCCCACCTGGTCGATTAAGTTGGAATAGTAATCCCCGGCGGTTTGGCCGGCCACGATCGGAGAATTTTGAAGATTGGCTAGAGCAATGGCATTGGAATTGTCGCCCGTAGAGCCGGCGGTTCCGCTGGCGGCGACCTGATCGGGATTGGTCAACGCTACGCTCATGGTAGCGGCGGCGCCGGCATTCGAGCCGGGTGTCGTGGGCGTGAAGGGCGTGAAGAAATCCACGCCTGGGTTGCCGTTTGCGTCGTAGCCCGCCGTCTGCTGCTGGTTTACCGCGGAGATCAGCCCGGCAGCGAGATTGTCCAGTGAAGACATTGCCGAGGGAATGGCGCTGTCGCGGGCATTGATGAGCCCCTGAAGCTGTCCCCCGGCGATGCTGGAAGTGATGTCCGAACCGTTGTCATAAACGTCGTGCATCCCGGTGGTGGTATTGATTTGCGTGGTCAAGTTGGAGCTGACATCACCTGAAACCAGCAGCGCGCCATTCGAGGTGGTCACGGAAACTGTGCCGTTGTTGGCGCTGACCACCGAAATGTCGATCAAGTTCGAAAGATTGGTCAAGGCTTGGTCTTGCTCGTCGACCAAGTCACCGGGGTTTTGTCCAGTGTTCGAGATCTGCTCAATCTGCTGATTCAGATTGGCGATTTGCGACGTAAGCTGATTGACCTGTTGAACCGTCTGCACCACGCTCTGGTCCAAACCTTGCTGAATGGTGGAAAGGTTTTGGCTCGTCTCGCTGAAAGCTTGGGCAAGGTCCTGGCCGGCAATGATTACTGACTGTTGCAGCGAAGAGTCCGTGGGGTCCGTGGAGAGCGATTGAAAGCTATTGAAGAAGTTGCTCAAATCGGTTTGCAGGCCGGTGCCCTGCGTCTCGTTGAACAGCGCCTGCACCTGATTCATGGAATCGACGTAGGAGTTCAGGCTGGATTGCTGCGAAGTCTCCTGATCGATGCGAAGATTCAGGATATTGTCTCGAACGCTCTCGACGCTCGCCAGGGTAACACCCGTGCCCACCTCGGTATTGCCAACGAGCGTGGGTGGGCTCTCCTCGAATATCGGCACTTCTCGCGAGTAGCCCGGCGTGTTGACGTTGGCGATGTTGTTGGCCGTCACATCGAGCGCACCTTGCTGGGTCAGCAACGACTGGAGGGCGACGGACATGGTTCCGAATAGGCTGGACATATACTATTTCACCATCGCGGAGAAGGCTGCTCCCTTGGCGCGGGTCAGAGGGGTTGGGTAGGTTCCCGAATAGTGCGCGAGGAAATTCATCAGGACATTCACCGAGCGGCGTGAGCGGCGGAGGAGTTCGGAATGAACGCGGCTCAGCCGGCGCACGTCCGCCTGAATAGCCTTCAACCCGCCCAGCAACAAGTGGAGTTGGCGCGCCGAGGCGGGATCAAGCTGCGCATCGAGCTCGCTGAGCGTCGTGGGCATTTCGCCTGATAACGCCAGAACGCGCAGCTTCTCCTTCATTCTTTGCAGCTCGGTATCCAGCATGCGGATTTCCGTGCAGAGATTCTCCTGCCGCGCGATGTGCTGATGCATCAGGCGCAGATCAAGTGTGACGTAGGCTGAGCGGCTTTCGTCCAGATCGGCGGCCAGCAGACGGAGCGTCGCGAGACGTTTCTCAAGCAATTCCAGGTATTGTTGCACTTCGCGTTTCATGTTCAAGCCAAAATATCGAGCAGGTGGTCCCCCGCGGGCTCGATGGGGACCTCCGGCTGGGTCTGGGGCTTCGGTTCAGGCGCCTGCGGCGCCTTTTTCGCGGCCTTCTTGCGTGCCGCATGCCGGTCTTCCCTCACCCGCCCTCCATCGTCGGAGGCACGTTGCGCTGCCGCAGGAGCCAGGTCGTCCATGAAGGCCTCCCGCCCTTTAATTCAATTGAAGTTGCGCACCCAGCAGCTCTGAACCCATGGCATCGCCTAATTGCTGGTCAGAAACTTGATAATTTCCGCTGCCCACCGCCTGGCGAAGTGCCTGGACTTGCTCCTGGCGCGCTTCCGGAAGTTGGGCAAGGCTGGCCTGCAACCCTTGGATGGTTTGACCGTCAACAGAAAGTTGCGCCTCGTCCGGTCCGGAGTTGACGGAGAGGGTGCTGCTTGACTGGCCCATCGACCCGGCGCGCGTGACCCCGGTGGTTTGCGCATTTTCAGGGAGCGGAAGGGGACCATCGACTCTCATAGCATGCCTCCTTATGACCTCAACTGTGCTATCGACAGGTGGAGGGAGAAACTTTAGGCCTATAAGGGCGTTTTAATGATTCTTTCTATCCGGGTTTAGGAGGCCCCGGAAAAACCTCTCAAAACTGACATCCTGAGGAGCCACAGGCGCCGAAAAACCTCGCATCTTATTGAAAATACTCAGGGCGAGTTACTTTACGACGCTCAGAACGACAGCAACGGGACGTTTTCTACCACCTCTCAGACCCCGGCGGGCCGCGGAAAGTCGACCGCCTC
>JASHTZ010000336.1 GCA_030040295.1 Terriglobia bacterium
GATGGGCACGCAGACAATGGAGCGCGTCTCCGTGTGCGTCAACTCATCGATCTTTCCTGAGAAGCGCGTATCGATGGAGGTGTTTTCCACCAGCACAGGTTCGCCCGTCTGGGCCACCCAGCCCGCCACGCCTTCACCCAGTTTCAGGCGAACATCGCGCAGCCTTTCCGCCCCCGCGCCAATCGCGATCTCGAAGTAGAGCTCCTGCGTCTCCTCATCGAGCATGAGCAGCGACCAGGTGTCCGGCTGGAGCAAATCGCTGATCTTCTCCATGATGGTTTGCAGGATCTTCTGCAAGTCGAGCGTGGAGAAAAGCGCCTTCCCCACTTCGTGAAAGAGGGAGAGGCGTTCCACCTGACGCTTCAGCTCAGCAATCTCTTCTTGCGGGCCCATTCTGTATCCAAACGAACTGCAAAATTAGGTGCGTATAGTCCTTTTAAACCATTGAGCCTTTCTTTTCAACCTTTTTGTCACCATCTTGTATGCGCGCCGCCCGCCGGGACGAGTCCCGAGCCGGGCTGTTAAAGCATTTGACACTGTAATACGCGGGAAAATATGATGAAAGAGGCTTGATACGTAAGGAGTGGGACGAGCCGGCTTATGCCCGCCTTCGGTGACAATCTTCGGCGCGAGCGGGAAATGCGAGCCGTGAGCTTGGAAGAGATATCTTCTGCTACGAAGATCAGCTTGCGTTTTCTCGAGGCGATTGAACGGGATGATTTCTCCAAACTCCCGGGAGGGATTTTCGCGCGCAGTTTCATCCGCAGCTACGCGCGCTATCTGGGTCTGGATGAAGAGCGCGTGATGGCGGAATATCAGCTTGCCGCCCAGCCCGGAGCGGACTTTGACTTGTACCGGTTGGTGGCCGGCAAGACGGAGGCCGGCAGGCCTGCCAAGCGCACTCCTCTGCTGGCGCCCCTGGTGGCGGTGGGTTTGCTGGCCGCGGGCTATCTCCTTTTCCGTTACGCGCCGCGAGCCGCGGAAGCCCCTGCCGCATTTCCTCCTCCGCCCGTCGCCGAAAGCAAGCCGGCTTCCAACCCGGCCCAGTTTACTCCAGCGACTTCCGGCGAGGTCACAGCACCAGCACCGCCCGCAGCGACACCCGCCGGGAGCGATAGAACCCCTACAACACCGGGGACGCCCGTGCCCATGGCTACCGGCAGCAATCCCGTTCCACCGGGGGAGCCCCAGGCGATCGCTAACCCGGCAGCGCAACGTTCGCCGGCATCTGCAAGCCCCGCGGCCAAGCCCGGGACGGACGCAGATCTGACGCTGCAAGTTGCGGCCACGGAGCCCGCCTGGGTTTCCGTGGATGCGGACGGGAAGAACGTCCTCATGCGCATGCTGGATCCCAATGATGTGCAAACCTTGAAGGCTCACAAGTCCTTCGATGTGAGGACGGGAAACGCGCAGGCGGTTATCCTCACGCTGAACGGTGAAACGCTGAAGCCTCTGGGAAACCGTGGCGAAACCAAGTCCATCCATCTGACGCGCGACGATTTGAAAAACTTGAAACCGTGAGGTCATAACATTTCCGAACGCATGGTTGACTTGATCCGCTCCGGCAAAGCGCCTGATGTGGTTCGCCGCAAGGGCGCGGAAGGTTCATTGCCCTTGCCTGCCGAAGACAAAGTCGAAATCCTCGCGCTTCTTGCCTCCGCGCCCGAAGTGGAGCTGCGCGAAAAGGCGATGGAGACTCTGCACTCCATCGAAGGAGCCGAAATCCGCCGGGTGATGGCCAATCCCCGGACACCGCCCGACGTGCTGCACTTTGCCGCCCAGCATCTCCTGGCCGGGCGGGAAGAACTGCGTGAAATTCTGCTCTGGAACCCGAGCCTTCCCGCGGCGTCGCGCGAGCTCCTGAAGCCGAAGCCTGCGGCCAAGCCTCCCGCCCCAGCACCTGCGCCGCCCAAACCGGTGGAACTCTCTCCTTCGCCTCAGCCTCCAGCGCCCTTAGCCGCGCAGGCGTCGCCGGCCAAATCCGAGACTACTGTTGAACGCGTCGCCGACCAAGTCACCATCGAAATTCTCGCCAAGCTCGCGGCCGGCGAAAAAGTTGAGGAAGTGGCGGGAGTGAAAACCGAGACTCCCGCCGAAGCCACCAAGCAGGATGACCAGCTTACCGAAAAAGAACGCGTGACGCTGATCCAAAAGCTCAATAGCATGACGGTGGTGGAAAAAATCAAGGCAGCGCTCACCGGCAATCTTGAAACCCGCACCATCCTGATTCGCGATTCGAACAAGATGATCACGCGCGCGGTATTGCAATCCCCCAAAATCTCCGAGACGGAAGCGGAAAGCTACGCCGCTGCCAAGAACGTTAACGAGGAAGTGCTGCGCCTGATCGCCGTCAACCGCAAGTTTATGAAATCTTACGTGGTGATGCGAGCGCTCGTGAACAATCCCCGCGCCCCTATCGACATCACCATGCCGCTCATCAACCGGATAAACGACCGCGACCTGAAGGGGCTTTCGCTGAATCGCAACGTCCCGGAGGTCATCCGCAGCTTGGCCATCAAGGCTATCAAGCAGAAGGAAGAGGCCTCGAAGCCCAAACTTCCGAAAAAGCATTAGGCTCCCTCAACACCACGCGATGGCCCCTTTCCAAGAACTTCCGCGAAAACCTCCAGCATCTGCCCGTGCACGAGGCCGTTGGAGGCAAAGACGTCTTCACCGAGCACGTTGAAGGGATTTCCGCGCACGTCGGAAACGCATCCGCCCGCCTCCGTCACCAGAAGCGTGCCCGCGGCCTTGTCCCAGGGATTGAGTTTCAGCTCCCAAAAGCCATCGAAGCGCCCTGCCGCAACGCAGCAGAGGTCAAGCGCCGCCGAGCCTGCCCGCCGGATTCCGTGGGAAAGCATCGTGAACCGGAAATAGAACTGAATGTTCAAATCGTGATTCGTGGCGAACGGTGGAAAGCCCGTGGCCACGAGGCTCTCACTCAGTTTTTCCGTGCGCGATACGTGCAGCCGCTGGTTATTCAAATAAGCGCCCGCGCCGCGCTCCGCCGAGTACAGGTGGTCGTGCGTGGGATCGTAGACGACGCCTGCAATCACTTCTCCGCGGCAAGCCAGGCCCAGCGTGACGCAATAAATAGGAAATCCATGGGCGT
>JASHTZ010000337.1 GCA_030040295.1 Terriglobia bacterium
GGCATGATGCCGAGCTGCTTCCCTTCCTCATCAATCACGCGGATTTCTTTGGCGCGAATCCGCTCATTAATGCGAACAAATCGGTCAGCGATAAATCTTCCCTCCCAGCCCTCAGTGGGCCCCCCAAGAACAGCACATTGCGTCGAGGATCAGTGAAACATGAATCCAACGCTTCCGCTTAGCTTACCATTTCATCGGCAGGGGGTCAATTTCACTACTTGTAAAATTCATTGGTCAGATGCGCACACTGGGTATGCCGGCTATGGCCAGTGTTCTTCCCTAATGAATGGCTAATCATGTGTTCCTGGGGAGAGATGGACACACTTCGTGATTCGGGTCCCACCAAAGTACCTTAAGTACATTATGTTCGAGAATTCCAAAGATTCTTCCCATTTGATCTATTCCGAGTGACATAACACTATCAATGTCATCCTGCTGTATATCGATGAGATGCTGTTGGGCAACCTGACTCAGAGAAGTTTTCTTGATGAGATGATTTCGGTATCCGAATATTATCTCTTTCCATTTCATCGATTCGAAACTCGCGAGATGATTCTGTATCTTTCTAGCGGAGTTCTCATCCGCGGCGAGCCAACCGTACGGGGTTTCCATTGTCATTAGCGACACCCGCCACGCCGGACGCATCTCCTTCCAGTCGTCATGAAATTCAGAAACTGGTTTCTTCTCCTTGCTCGGAGGAACAAGGAATTTCGGACCACGCTGCTTTTTAGGGTTCACTTTGTGCTTACAAGACCGCTGTAATATTCGGCCATCTCGGCGTGTGTAATCTCTTGGTTGCCACGTTGACCAGGGCCCAGGGATATCCGCGCATTCTGCCACGGCAATTCCCGGTGTGTCAGGTCACTAAGCTCTTGGGAAGACATCTTTCCATAAAATTCCAACACCTTGTCTATCGTATCTTTTTCATCTGCGTTCAGGGCGTCGGGGTCGCCTTCCCAACGATCAACGCGAAAGACTCCACGATGCCGGTCATACAGTTCCCTGACAACTGGACCATTTGCCCAAGCTTCTACCCTCTCAGCAAACATCGGTTTTTCGTCCCACACCAAGGCCCAAGCTTGGCAGTAGTACACTAACTTTTGAAGCTTCATGGCGGTCATCGGGCCATGTTTCTGCAAAATGTATGCCGCCACATCGTGAACGGTTGCCATAAGACACCCTTGTATCACTTAAAATATAAGGGGAATCCCCACAATTCGTCAAGTTCGACGCGGCTGCTTGAGATTGCGCGCATGCGGTACTGAAAGTCTGCGCAAACTTCGAGGGAGAACACAGGAATAACACCATTACCATTTCGCGGCCCGGGTGTCGATAAGCTCCCGGACCCAATTTATGAATTCGGACAGGGGGCGGGCGCCGGCGTCACCGGTGTCCCTGCGGCGCACGGCCACGCTGCGGCTCTGCGCCTCGCGCTCCCCCACCACCAGCATGAACGGCACCTTCTGAAGTTGCGCGTCGCGAATGCGCGCGTTCAGCTTCTCATTGCGATCGTCCAATTGCGCACGGACCTTGGCGCGCTGAAGCTCCCGAAGGACCTCGCGGGCGTAATCCGAATATTTGTCGCTGACCGGAACTACCACAGCCTGCACGGGCGCGAGCCACACCGGAAAGGCGCCCGTGTAATGCTCGATGAGGACGCCGAAGAAACGTTCGATGGAACCGAACAGCGCGCGATGCACCATCACGGGCGTGCGCAACTGGCCGTCGGAACCGACATATTCCAATCCGAATCGCCGCGGAAGATTGAAATCAAATTGCACGGTGGTAAGCTGCCAAGGCCGTCCGATGGCGTCCACCAGCTTGACGTCGATCTTTGGGCCGTAGAAGACCGCTTCGCCCGGCATATACTTGAACGGAATGTTCATGCGTTTCAGCGTGTTCATCAGCGCGCCTTCCGCCAGGTTCCATTCCTCCACCGTACCGGCGTAGTGCTCGGCATGCGCGGGGTCGCGAGCGGAGAGCTCCACTTGATATTGGTCGAAGCCGAACGTCTTGAGCACCAGGAGGGCGAATTCCACGCAGGCTTGCACTTCCGCCTCAAGCTGCTCCGGCATGCAGAAAATATGCGCGTCATCCTGCGTGAATCCGCGCACGCGCAGCAGGCCGTGCACGACGCCGGAGCGCTCAAAGCGGTAAACGGTGCCGAGCTCCGCCAGGCGCATGGGCAGCTCACGATAGCTGCGCGGGCGCGACTTGTAAATCAATATATGCCCCGGGCAGTTCATGGGCTTGAGCTGGTAGTGGTCGTTTTCAACCTCCATCGGGCCGAACATGTTCTCGCGATAGAAGTTGGTGTGGCCGCTCGTTTCCCACAAATGCAGCCGCATGGCATGCGGGGTAAAGACCAGATCGTATCCGCGCGCCGTCAACTCATCGCGAAGCCAGTCTTCGATTTGCCGGCGAATGACTCCGCCCTTGGGATGCCAGAAGATCAGCCCTGGCCCGGCATCATCCTGGATGCTGAAGAGGTCAAGATCTTTGCCCAGGCGGCGATGGTCGCGCTTCTTCGCCTCCTCGATTTGATGAAGAAACGCGTCCAGATCTTTCTGACTGAAAAATGAGGTTCCGTAAATACGCTGCATTGGGCGGGAGTGCTCGTCACCTTTCCAGTAGGCGCCTGCAACGCTCAGGAGTTTGAAGGCCTTGATGCAACCGGTGGAAGGAATGTGCGGCCCGCGGCAAAAATCCAGGAACTTTCCCGTACGATAGGCGGAAAAGACCGGCTCCGCCTTTTCCTGAATGAGCTCGCACTTCAGGAACTCGCCCATCCGCTCAAAGAGCTTCAGGCCTTCTTCCTTCGGGAAGTACACGCGCTCGTTGGGCACGTTGGCTTGGACAATTTCCTGCATTTTGGCTTCGATTTTGCGCAGGTCATCTTCCGTGAAAGGCTTTTCGCGGTAAAAATCGTAGTAAAAGCCAGTTTCGGTGGGCGGGCCGATACCGGGATGCGCGTCGGGAAAGAGGTCCGTGACGGCGGCGGCCAGCAAATGCGCGGTGGAATGGCGAAAGACTTCCAACCCCTCCGCCGAGGGCGGGGTAATGAATTGAATGGCGCCGTCCGATTCCAGTTTGGTGGAAAGATCGATCAGCCGGTCGCCTTGCTTCGCCACCAGGGCTTCAGCCGCCAGGCGGGGACCAATCGACTTGGCAACCTCAAGGGCAGTGGTGCCCTGAGGATACTCGCGGACTGAGCCATCAGGAAATGTAATGTGAAGATCGGCCATTGACTCGACGACTTCCTGCTCGTAAAGTGTGAACCCTAACTATAGCAATGAGTTCATATTATGGTCAAACCTTGGTTAGTCTTGAGAATGGGCGACTTCGCGAGCCCCACCTCCACGACAAAACCTCAGATATTGCCCAAATATGAAGAAAACACGCTGAGTTCAAGCTATTTAGAAGTTCCATTCACAAGACTTCTTGTGCCATACAACCGTTCAAAATAACCATTCGGCGCAATCTCCTTAACCTTAACTCCTCTAACTTGTATCATTTGCGTGCATATCAGGATCGAGGGACCTTGCGGATCGACCACCCATCAAAAGTCTGAGCGCCGCATCGTTCAATGGAATGCGAAATGTTAAGGTTGTCTTCGAGGAGATGGGAATTTGTTTTGTTTTCGGTTTATCCACTATGACGGTTAAGTATTGATCGTCACCTTTTAAAACGGAGAGGATTATTTACCATGCCAAGAATTAAAGGTCAGCGGCTCATGAAGTTCCTGGACCAAGCCGTATGTTCGACGGCGGGGGTCGTTTTTGACACGGTTCAATTTTTCAATAAATACCGCCCGAGTCCGACCTTCACCCCTAAATGGTCTGACAAGCCGCTCTTGAAGTCGTGGCAGAAAACCAAGCCCCAACTGGGATGGCCGCGCGAGACGGATTCCCTCTGCCCCGAGTGCGTAAAAGACGCACGCGCCAAAATCATGAGTGGCGACGAGAACTGGCGCTCGCTGCTTACTGAGAAGACTGGTGAGATCAAGGCGACGATTATCGAGCGTGACGGGCAGGTCTGGATGGTGAAGGATTGCCCGATCCATGGCCACTTCGAAGACATGATGGCCGTCGACGTAAATTTCTTGAGCTGGATCGAGCGCAACTTTCCCGGCCGCGACATTCGCGCCCACAATGACGAGGGTCTGCACAACCACGGCTCAAGCTCCATCAAGCACGGTCGCGGATCGGTGCTGACCGTGGACCTTACAAATCGCTGCAACATGATGTGTGACCCCTGCTTTATGGATGCCAACCAGGTGGGCTTTGTACACGAACTGACTTGGGAAGACGTCAAAGAGATTCTTGACAACGCCATCAAGATCAAGCCTCGACGCCAGATGTCCGTGCAGTTTTCCGGTGGCGAGCCCACCATGTCGCCCTACTTTATTGACGCGATTCACTACGCGCGTAAGCTGGGATACAACAGCGTGCAGGCCGCAACCAACGGCATTGAGTTCGCCAAGGACAAGGACTTCTGCCGCCGGGCATTTGAGGCGGGCCTGCGTTACGCTTATCTGCAATTCGACGGCATCGGCAACGACGCCAACAGCCACCGCCAGGTGGGGAACCTGTTCGACGTTAAGCTGAGGGCGATTGAGAATATGCACGAGGCCGGCATTGAGATCATTCTGGTCATCACCATCGTGAACAACGTCAACAACGACCAGGTTGGGCCCATTGTAAATTTCGCCCGCGAGAACCCGAAGAAAATCGCCTTCGTCGCTTTCCAACCCGTTTCCTTCACCGGCCGCGACGAGGACATCACGCCGCAGCGCCGCCTCCGGCAGCGCTATACGCTTGCGCACCTGGCGGGCGATGTGAAGAAGCAGACGGGGATAACCGAGCCCACGCGGGATTGGTTCCCGATTTCCATGTTTAGTGCATTTGCCGATTTCGCGGATTTGGTCAAAGGCCCCGAAGCGCAATGGGGCATGGTCAGTTGCGGCTGCCATCCGAATTGCGGCGTCGGGACAGCACTGATGATCAACAAGGAAACCAAAGAGTGGGCTCCTGTACCGCAATTCCTGAACGTCCCTGGGTTGGTGAAAGACATTCAGAAAATTACCGACGCCGGCCGCGGCAAGAAGTTTTCCAACTTCATGCTGGGTATGGGAGTTCTGAAGAACTATAAACCCTTCAAGGCCCCCAAGAGTCTGGCCCTCTTGGACCTGATCAAGAAATTTGACAAGTCCTTCGCACTCAGGGGGGACAAGAAAACCCGCGAAATGTACGGCGCTTCAGACCCCAACCGCACTCTGGAAGATGCAATGAAGCGGCGTTCCGATCCGTGGAACCTGCTCTTCATCGCCGGAATGTGGTTCCAGGACCTTTTCAACTATGACTTCCGCCGCACCGAGATGTGTATCATCCCCTATGCAACCCAACTGGGCGAGATCTCGTTCTGCGCTTACAACACCGGCATCGGCTGGCGCAAAATCATTGAGAACATGTACAAGAACGCCAGCGTCGCCGAATGGTATAAGACGCATGGGAAGCATGCGATCTACGCCAAAGGGAAGAGCGTGGAGCTTGAAACGACCCAGCATTCTCTCGCAGTGAATGCTGCGGACGCAGCGCGCGTTCGTACCCTCGAACACGACGTTCCCCTCACCGCGGCGGAAGAGGAAAAGGCCCGTCGCAAGGCGGCGTGGGAAGCCCAACAAGCTGCCCAGGCGCGGAAGGTTTACGAGGAAATGGTTCTTCAAAAGTCTCCTTCTGAACTTGTTCAGATTGGCGCTGCCGCGAAGAGTGAAGAGGAGAAAGTGGCTGTTTAGCATTGCTTTTTCGCTTTGATCAGAAAAGGCCGTCCTTGGGGGCGGCCTTTTTTGTCTTAGGCATCGCTTTTATTTCGGTTGTGGCTCAAGACTTCAAGACGGCGCGGAGCACATGCGGCCAGCCTGAGGACCTCGGCTTATAGAAAGGCGATTCGGCGGGATGAATTTAGTGGTGGTCCTTCGACAACCGAACGAGCGGTTTCACGAGCAGATCGGCACAGATTTCCTTGAGCATATCTTTATTGCCATCCGGGACGTTCAGGAATTCCAACCCTACCTGGCCTTGCTCCCCTTTCCAAGCTACAACGGCGGCCGAGTGGAACTCCCGGCCTTTCCATGAGAGGGCAAACTCGCACTCCTGGTGGATCTCCAGGGTCGGAGCGCTTTCAAGCAGGCATCCGAGGGCACACATGTCTTCCACCATAACCGCCAAGGCAGCGGTTTCAGCCGGCAACTTGACGCTGGCCTTAACATGAGCTGAATAACGGGGTACTCGTCGTCTTTCCTCGGGCATTGGCAAAGTGTAATTCGACTTTTCCAAAATGGCAACCTAGTACTTAGTTGCAATAGTTAGCGTTATATGCCATACTGCCAGCATGAGCAAACGAGCGGCAGTCATCAACCTGAGCCCGGAAGAAGAGAGCGCTCTTCGCCAGTGGCTGCGGGCCGGAAAAACCGAACACCGCATGACCGAAAGAGTCCAAATCGTTTTGCTGGCGAGCCAGGGACAGAGCAC
>JASHTZ010000338.1 GCA_030040295.1 Terriglobia bacterium
CATCAAGATGAAGCTCCGGGATTTCTACGATCACCGCCTGAGGCTGTCGGGGTACCGGGTTTTTCCGCAGCCTGTGAAGCCCCGGCGCTACGTCGTCCCCAGCAGTCCGCGGAAGAAGAAATCCACATAGAATTTGGCGAGATCATCCTGCTTGACTTGTCCTTCGGGGCTGTACCACTGGTAGAGCCAATTCACCATTCCCAGCAGGGCGAAGGCGGCGAGGCGGGGGGAGATTTGCGGCGGCTTACTACTCTGTTCCTGCACGCGACCGATCAATTCAACCAGGTAATCGATATAACGGCGCTTGCGGGCATTCAGTTTCTTGCGAAGCGCGCCGCTGAGGGAGCGGTTTTCGTGCAGGATGACGGTGATTTCCTGGTCGCGCGCGCGCACGATCAGGTCAATATGGCCGATGATGGTCTTGCGCAGTTTTTCGCTGGGGTCAGGGATGTCCTTGAGGGGCGCGAGCACGGTTTCATCCAGAATGTCCATGCCGTAGTTCTGAATTTCGTATAACAGGCGATCCTTGCTGCCGACGTGATGATAAAGGCCCGCCTTGGTCAGTCCCACTGCCTTGGCAATGTCTTGCATGGAAGCGCCATCGTAACTCTTCGCATAAAACACGCGCGCAGCGACGCGGCAAATTTCTCGAAGCTTCTGCTTGGCCTCAACACCGGGGGGCATAGGAAATAAATACTCACCTCAAGCGGGCGCAGTGTAACACAACCGGCGGAAATTTGGGCGCAAAAGGGCACAGGCGGAGTCCCGCGTGGCGAGAGCAAGTTGTAGCGCGGGTGGGGACACCCGCGCTACAGTTCACGGCATTTGCCATCCGCATGGGAAAGTGGTCATACTGAAATCCAGCCCCGTAGATCGACACTTTCACGGGAGGCGTGTTCGATGTCGAGTAAACCCAATGTTGCTAAATCCAATGATCGTGACGAAGGCGCCTGGCCTTCGAAGCAACTGCGCCCGATCCTGCTCGCCAGCTTTGGCGGACTGCTGGCCTTGATGGTTATCGCCGGCGTGGATGCGCTCTGCCTGGCGCGCCAACTCCACACTCAGGAGGAGGCAATTCGCGAAGCATTTCTATCCCGCAGCCAGCCTCTGCTGGTGCTCTCATCGTCCATCTACGTTTACAACGATCGGATGCAGGAATATCTCCTGAGCGAAAATCCACAATCGGATGGATTGACCCCGCAGGAATTCTCAAGCCTCACTGCCCAAATTGATTCCAGACTCAAGACGTACCCGCGAAATCGCCAACCCGAGGAGCGGGAGATTCTGGAGAGCCTGAACGAGTTGTTCACAGAGCAACAGAACATGCTGAATCCGGTCTTGGCGTGGAGCGAGAAGGAGAGGCAGACGCTGGCGTGGCGATACTTGAATGATGTGATTCTGCCCCAGCGCCTGCGAATCGCTCAACTGTCGCAAAAGGTGGCGATCTGGAACAATCAACAAATGGTGGACTCGCAGCAGAAGATCTTCACGACGTTTGCCGCCTTGCAAGCGCGGCAAACGCGCCTGCTGGCCACGGCTCTTGCCGCCGGACTGGCTTTGTCCCTCGCCAGCGTCGCCTACCTTCTCCGCCTGGGGAAAGAGGCGCAGCAGCGGTATCACGAACTTGCCCGCAGCCGCGCCGATCTCGCGGCATTGTCCGCCCAGCTCGTTGATGCCCAGGAGTCCGAGCGGCGATCGATTTCGCGCGAGCTTCACGATGAGGTGGGCCAATCCCTGGGAGCGATGCTGGTGGAGGTGGGGAGGCTGGCGACTTCGGTCCCTTCCGAAAACGCGCAGGTTCACGAACACATTGAGAAGATCCAGTCGGTAGCGAAGGCCGCAGTGGAAACCGTGCGCAATATTGCACTGCTGCTGCGGCCCTCCATGCTGGACGATCTCGGTTTAATCGCCGCGCTGGAATGGCAGGGCCGCGAGATTTCGCGCCGCGGCGGCATGGAAGTGGAGATCCAGTCAGAAGAGATGAAGATGCCGGACGAGTATAAAATCTGCATCTACCGGCTGGTTCAGGAGGCTCTCAACAACGCCGCGCGGCACAGCTCGGCCAAAAACGCCAAAGTCGCGGTGGAGCAGTCCGGCGGCAGGATTCTGGTTCGCGTCTCCGACAACGGCGTGGGCTTCGATCCTCAGCGCGTGCGCGGCCTGGGCATCCTGGGGATGGAAGAGAGGATTCGACATCTAGGCGGGACTCTCACCATTCAGTCGAGGCCCGGGCACGGCACAACCCTGACGGCGGAGTTTCCGCCGGTCAAGGCTTAATCAGCATCGACCATGAAATCAATCCGGATTCTCCTCGCCGATGATCACAAACTGATGCGCGCCGGTCTCCGCCTGGTGATTGATCAGCAGCCCGACCTCAGTGTTGTGGGCGAAGCCGATGACGGAAGGCAGGCCGTGGAGCTTTCGAGCTCGTTGAAACCGGACGTGGTGGTGATGGATATCGGAATGCCCAACCTGAATGGAATTGAAGCCGCGCGGAAGATCACAGAGATTCGCGCGGACACTCGCGTGGTGATGTTGAGCATGCACTCCGATGAAGGTTACGTGCTGCGCGCGCTCAAGGCCGGCGCCCGGGCGTATTTGCTGAAGGATTCGGCCACGGCGGACCTTGTGCAGGCCATTCATGCCGTGGTGGAGGGGAAATCATTCTTCAGTCCGGCGGTCAGCAAGGTGCTGCTTGCGGATTACATGCGCAAGCTGCGGCGAAGCGGCGCGGAGGATTCCTATGACCTGCTCAGCCCGCGCGAGCGCGAGGTGCTCCAGTTGGTGGCCGAGGGCAAATCCAACAAAGAGGTTGCGAGTCTTCTGAATTTGAGCGTCTACACCGTGGAAACGCATCGCGGAAAGATCATGCAGAAGTTGAAACTGAAGGGCGTGCCCGAGCTGATTTTGTACGCTGTGCGGAAGGGGATTATTTCCTGAGCTGAAAAGGAATTCGGGAAGGGCGATTCCGCCCTTCCCTGTTTCCTCGCGCTTTCTGGTTATGCGGCGATGAACAGCGTGCTTCCCTGGCGATCCACAAGCAGGAGAGGATTGTTTCCCACCTTCCGGATTGCCCGGTCGAATTCGGAAACATTACTAACGTTATGATGATTAACCTGTTGTATAACATCACCCTGCTGAAGGCCTGAGTCCGCGGCCGGGCTGGATGGGTCAATGCCCGTCACCACCACGCCCGAGGTGTTGGCCGGCAATCCCAGTTCCTGAATGGCCTCGGCGTCCAGGTTCTCAACCGTGACGCCTTGAAGCGCGCCCCGGGGATTGGAAGGTTCCAGGCTGGCCTGCTGAGTGTCAGAAGGGAATGTGCCCAGTTTCACTTCCGTGCTCTGTTCGCTGCCGCTGCGCCACAATTTCAGGTTTGCAGTGCTTCCGGGCGCCATCATTGCGACGCTCATGCGCAATTCATTGCTGTCCGTTATGGCTTTGCCATTCAAACCGATGATGACGTCTCCCTTTTGCAGGCCGGCTCTTTGCGCCGGGCTTCCCGGGGTCACGTCACCCACCAGTGCGCCGCGCAATTGCGGAGCTCCAAACGCCTTGGCCAGTTCCGGCGTGAGGTTCTGGATGGACACACCCAGATAAGCCCGCGTGACCTTCCCGTATTTAACAATCTGGTCCGTGACATTTACGGCAAGGTTGGAGGGAATCGCGAACCCAATACCCTGGTTCCCACCCGATCCGTCGGGAAGTATGGCGGTGTTGACTCCAATCAGCTCTCCACGGTCATTCACCAGAGCGCCACCTGAATTCCCAGGATTGATCGGCGCGTCGGTCTGGATGAAATCCTCGTAGTCTTCGATTCCAAGATTGGTTCTGCCCGTGGCGCTGACAATTCCCATGGTGACGGTTTCGCCTACGCCGAACGGGTCGCCAATCGCCAATGCGTAGTCGCCTACCTGGACGTTGGAGGAGTCGGCGATGGTGATGGCCGGCAGGTTGGTGGCGTCGATCTTCAGGACGGCGAGATCGGTCTTCGGATCGGTTCCCACAATGCGAGCCTGGTATTCCTGCTTGTTGGAAGTGGTAACGCGAATTTCCGTGGCGCCCGCCACCACGTGGTTGTTGGTGAGAATGTAGCCATCCGGGCTGATGATCACGCCGGACCCAAGGCTTTTCTCGCGTTGCTCCCTAGGAGCCTGCGGCAGCATGAATTGCCCATGACCTCCGAAAAACTGCCGGAAGAATGGGTCCATTGGCAACATCTGGGGCATTTCGCCGGAAGCGGAATCGGAAGTCTTCACCAACTTGGAAGTCGAGATATTCACAACCTCCGGAAGCACTTTCTTTACGATGGGGGCAAAACCATCCCGGCTCGCACCTTCACTCGGATTCGCCAGGTTGAGCGAAACCGGCGGATTCGGCGTCTGGACGTCGCCGCGCAAACGGCCGATGCCGATGCCGCCCGCAAGCAAGGCAAAGGCGGTGGCAACAGCCATTCCGGTGGTGCGTCCTTTGAAACTTGGTTTATTCATATTTCCTCCCTTCAGCAATTCTCCTGGTCCATACCCCGTCTGGTTACATCCAGCGGATTGTTGGACCATTCACTGGGATGTGAAGTAGGGAGTTTGGGCCTATCACGACGATTGGGTATTGGCGTTACGGACGATTGGGGATGTGTACGCGCCGGACCCTTGGTTCATCCGGGCGTCGATATGTGTTCCTCAAATAGCGCGGTTTGCCGTTTGACATTGGCCGCCGACTCTTGCTAGTTTGAACGTCATGAGGCAACTTCAGCCGGTCATCTGGGCGAAGGGAACCTTTCTAAGTCCGCAGCATTTACAGCTCCAGGACCGGTTTATCGAAAGCATTCTGGAGTTCAAGTTAGGCGCCCTAAGGTTCTGTCCGTGGGGCTTCGCGGAACTTCAGATCGACCGGGAAGCTCTCTCCACCGGGATGCTGAATGTTACGCGCGCCACGGGGCTTTTCCCTGACGGCTTGGCATTCGAAATCCCCGAGTCGGACCCCGCGCCGGAAGCGCGGACGCTGGAGCAGGCTTTCGGGCCTGACCAGGACAGCGTGGACGCTTACCTGGCCATTCCCCCCTATAACGATCACGGAATGAATGTCACCCTGGGAGAGAGAAACGGAGACACGCGCTATCGCGCCGAAATTTCCCTGCTGCGGGATGAGAATTCAGGTTTGGCGGAGAGGCCCGTGCAGGTGGCGAAGAAGAACCTCCGCTTGCTGGTGGAAGGAGAGCCGCACCAGGACAGTACTTCCCTGCGGATCGGGCGCATCATCAAGAACACCGCGGGAACCTACCAGTTGGACCCGCAATTCGTTCCCCCTGTGGTCGATCTTTCAGTCAGCGAATACCTCATCGCCATACTTCGCCGCCTGGTGGAAATTCTTGCCGCCAAGACCAATCTCCTCTCGGGAACCCGGCGGCAGAAAAACCAAAGCCTGGCGGATTTTACGGCGTCGGACATCGCCAACTTTTGGCTGCTCTACACCGCCAACAGTTATTTTCCCATTTTGCGCCACTTGTTCGAATCGAAGAAAGGGCATCCGGAAGGCTTGTTTGACGCGATGCTTTCACTGGCCGGGTCCCTCACCACTTTCTCGGCCAACGTGCAGGTGCGCGACCTGCCGCTCTACGACCATAATGATCTGGGCGGCTGTTTTTCCGATCTCGACGAAAAGCTGCGGATGTTGCTTGAGACCGTTGTGCCCAGCAACTTCGTCTCGCTCCCCTTGAAGCTTACGCAGCCCTCGATCTATGCCACGGCCCTTGCCAACGACAAGTACTTTGTCAATACCCGGATGTACTTGGCCATCAGCGCAGACGTGAACGAGGCGGACTTGATTAAACG
>JASHTZ010000339.1 GCA_030040295.1 Terriglobia bacterium
TCCGAGCTGCGACTGCCAAATTTCCACGGCGTCGTGTTCCACCCAGCCCGGCTGCGGGTAATACTGCTTGAATTCCCGGCTCGCGGAGAACCGCGGCCGTCCTTCATGGTCAAACAAGATGGCACGCGAACTCGTGGTTCCTTGGTCCAGTGCCAGAACGTATCGCGGCATGTCAGAATCTCCCGTGCAATTCTACAAGCAAATTGAAACGGAGTGGGAAGCTCTCGCAGGTGCGCTCAGGTGCAGAGGGCACATAGGCTCGCGGACCGTTTGAGGCTTTCCGATGCGGGGAAAACTGCATCCGGGGAAAATCGACTGCTATTCGTTGACGACGTTTGCAGCAGCCATCATGATCGGTTTGTAAAGAGGCGTTTAAAGAGAAGTCCCGCGGCGTCCCCGGTGCTTATGAATGATTTGCGCCAGGGCGCGCAGAGCCGCATTGACTTCGCCTGGGTTTCGAAAGACTGCGGCCACGTCAGGATCGAGCGCGACGACGCTCACGCGCCCTTTGTAACGCGAGGCATACGGGTTGCGGCGTGCGTGGCTGAAGTCGTACTCAGGGAGAATGTCATCCACGCCAGTCTGTGATGCCTTAGCGAGTTTACGAAGGTTCTTCTTCATAGCTTCTACGTTCGCAGCGGGTTGCCTGCCGGGCACTGATGATGCGAATCTGCTCAGCGCGCTCCGTGAACATCACCGCCAGGAATCTTTGTTGCTGCGAAAGTCCCAAAAGTACGTAGCGCTCTTCGTGCTCTGAATGGCGCGGGTCGCTGACGATGCGGCCCAGCGGATCGCCGAACACCGTTTCGGCTTCTTCGAAGGAGACCCCATGTTTGCCTAAATTTTTCGCCGCCTTTTCAGAATCCCATTCGAGATTCAGCGCCACGATCTATTATCGCACAAGTTGGCAGCTCGGAACGGGCGGAGACGAAGACGGGCGGGTGCATGCGGGGGACACTTGTCGCCACCCGGCATCAGCAGCGGTCACACCCGGAGGTAAGGCCTGAGCACCTCGAAGATTTCGTCGAGCTCGTGCAGGTCGCCGGAATCCATGCTGAATTTGCGGGTATTACGCATGACGACGGTTTCGAACACCCCGCGCCGGCGCAGGATCTCCTTCTGCAACACGTAGCCGGTGTGCAATTCCAGAACGGCCATCATGAGCATTTTGGCAAAGAGATCGCGCGCCTCTTTCTTTTTTCCGGCCTGATACCACTCCCAGATTTTCGCCTGAATGTCGGCGAATCCCGCGCCGGGCATGGTGCCGCGCGATCCGCGGGCCATTTCGTTCAGGAAGTTCCGGGAGCCCCCGCCGGTCATGGGCACCAGCAATCCGCTTGCCTCTTTGACGTATCGCGAGACACGCTCCGGAACGGGGTTTTGCTCCTCTTTGACGTAGCGGAATGTGGGAAGCTTGTGCGCGAGGTCGATCAGATAGTCCACGGTCAGCGCGGGACTGGTGACCTGAATACACAGCGGCAGTTTCGACGCAGTGGCGATGGCGGTGAAATAATCCGTGAGAATGGAGAGGTCCGAGGAGCCGTCGGTTTGCGACATGGCCAGCATGCCGTCCGCCCCCATGCGCTCGGCTTGCCGCGCATATTCCGCCGCTTCAAATTTGTTTGGCGCGTGCACGCCGATCAGCACAGGTGTGCGATGGCGCGCCTGTTCCACAACCACCTGCGCATATTTCACGCGCTCATCGTGGGAAAGCTCCGTGGTCTCACCCGCGCCGGCCGGCCACACCATTCCTTGCACGCCGCAGCGAACCAGAAATTCCGTTTCGCGCTTCAGCGACCCGGTATCAATTTCCAGGCTTTCAAGAAACGGCGTTTGCATGATGATGAATGCGCCCGCCCACGGTTCCTTCACCGCCGCAACGCCTGAAACGGCAAAAGCACCAGACGCGGCCAGCGTTCCCAAGAACTCGCGACGATTAAGCTGAGGACTCATTCCCGGACCCCTTCCACTTTTTTATCTGCACATCGCCCTCGAGCCAGCTTCAGGGCGAAAGCGAGCGGGCATTATATCCCCGCCATTGATGAGGTTGCACGGGCGAATTCCCGCTTACTGGCGTGCGTAACGAAACGGGCAGGAGGGAGGGCCCTGCCCCCGGTGTTCCCGCACCGGAGACAGGGTCATGGGGAGTGACTTGCGCAGACCTTCGCGGGCGGCGCTTATTCAACGCCGCCCGCGAATTTACCGGACGTAACTTGCGGGACTTAGCTCTGAATCAAGTTGATGGAAGCCTGCGTTACATCGTCGGCCGTGGTAATTGCCTTGGCATTGGCCTCATATCCGCGTTCGGCTTCGATAAGCTGTGTAAACGCGGTGGCAATGTCGACGTTGGAGGCTTCGAGCGAACCGCCGTCCAGCGTTCCACTACCGCCCGTGCCGGCCGCGGAGATGCTGGCTGCTCCGGAAGACAGGCTCGATTCGTAATCGTTATTGCCCAAGTTCGTCAGGCCGTCATAGTTCTCGAAGGTGGCAAGCGCGATCTGTCCGAGCGAAAGGGTCTGGCCATTGGAGAGAACTCCTTCGATGGTTCCGTTCGAATCGATGGAGTAACTCTGCAGCGTCCCTGCACCGTAACCGTCTTGAATGGTTCCCGAGGTGGCCGAGGACTCGGCAGTCTGGGTAATGACGGGCGAACCCGATGAGTTGTAGAGCTGCCAGTTGAGGGTCATAGTCTTGGCGCCGTCCGCGAGCCCCGTGACATTGATATTCATCACATTCGCCGAGGGCGAGACCAACTGTCCGGAGGAGTTGAACTGCAATGTCCCACTGGCTACCGTCACCGCGCTTCCCGTCTGGCCCACGTCAGCCGCGGGAATGGTGATTTGATAGTCCCAGTTGCCGTTTGAGGTTTGATTGAAATTGAAAGTCAGAACGTGGCTGTTGCCGAGTGAATCGTAAACGGTAATGGGCGTGCTGAACGTCCCTCCCGCGCCGCCGCCGGTGAGAGTGGTCGGGCCGAACGATCCATTCGCCATGTCCGCTCCGGTAACGATGGAGTTCCCGCTGGTGCCGGTGGAGAGCGATTGAAGGGTCAGAGTTTCGCCCAAAGCCGTGGCACTTGCCACCGTGCTGGCGACGGTGCCGGTGCTGTAGTTGGTGCCGACGTCGGAAGCACCATTAATTGCGTCTGCCAGATTGCTGAGCGTATCTGTCGCAGTCGAACCGATCAGAACCTGATCCGCCACGGTCGGAGAGGTGGAGAGCGCGGTCACGAAAGTGTACGTTGTCGACCCTAACGTCACTGTCTCGTCGTTGTTGGCATTCCCTGTCAAGGTGAGCGTGCCCGTCGCCGCCGTTGGAGCGCCGGTGGCATTCAGGTTCATGTCCAATTGCACGTTGGCGGTGGGGTTGGGCGGGAAAGTTTCGCCACTCGAGATTTGAATTGGGGCAAGGGACTTGCTGGTGTCGACCACGCCGTTGACGGCGGGGTAGCCCATGACATAATCCCCGTTGTCGTCCACGAGATAACCGGCCGAGTTCAGTGAGAAATCGCCCGCGCGCGAATAAACCTGCGTCCCCCCGTCATTCAAAACAAATAGGCCGTTCCCCTGGATGGCCACATCGGTCGGCACGCCGGTGGTGGTAATGCTCCCTTGTGTGAATGGCGAGTCCACGGAACTCATCGAAGTGCCCACACCCACTTGGACGGGGTCGCCCGCGCCATCCGTCCCCAGCATTTCGTAAAACAGATCGCTGAAGACAGGAGTGCCCGACTTGAAGGCGGTGGTGTTCAGGTTGGAGAGGTCATTGGCAATTACCGAGAGTGCTTGTTCCTCGGCATCAAGACCGGAAAGCGATGTAGAAAAAGATCCCATGGTTTTTTCCTCCTAAATTAATGAGTCGATGGTATTCGCAGAATCCGAAGTCGTTCCTGCAGGAGCATAATCCTGCACGACCTGGTTGATTTCCGTCACTTGCTCGAGCTGATTCAAATCCACGAGCTGGGACATGAAGGTTGTGGGATCCATTGGATTCGTCGGATCCTGATTTTGGATTTCCGCGACCAGAAGGGTCATGAAATCGTCGGAGCTCAATCCGTTATTCGAGTTGGAAGAATTGGCGGACGACGTACTACTAGTGCTGCTCGTGCTGGACGTCGAATCGAGCATTTGCGGAGCGGTAATGATCATGGTTTTTCTTCTCCTGCGGCCATGCCTAAGCTCGAATGCTCAGACCGGTGGCCGGAATCGTTAATTCTTCTTCCTCCAGGGAACCGCTCGACGGAATACTGGGTTGAGGCGAGCTGTCCCACGGCAAAGTCTGACGTTGCATCGATGGGTGAGATCCTGACTGAGGATCTTGTCCCCCACCCGTGCCCATTCCTCCTCCGCTGGCGTCCTGGTAAACGGAAAGATTCTGAACACGCAGGTTTTGCTGCCCCAACGCGCGCTCAAGCGAAGGCAGGCCCGCCGTTAGCAGCGTGTGGGCCTCGGGGCCCTGAACGTGAATCTCTGCTCCCACTGATCCGTCGTGAACCACGGTATGAATTTCCAGAGGGCCAAGGGGGCTTGTGCGCAGCTCGAGGTGCATTTCCCCGCCCGCGACAGAGTTGTTGAGGGACGCTGATTGCACAATTTTTCCCGGTCCGCCATCGTAGTTTTGCCAGGCGGACAGATTGGCGGGCGGCTGAGCAGGAGTCTGCGGCGTTTGAGGTGTTGAGACGCCGGCATGGTTCGTGGGAACGTAGGGCGGCGAAACCATCAGGGGATTTGTAGACGCGCCTGTGGCGGGGCTGACGGATGTCGCGGGAGTGGAAGCTATGACCGCCAGAGGATTTCCCGCGGAGGAAGACGCATATTGTTGCCCGGTCTTCGACTGCCCGGCGGCCGGTGAATCTCCGGAGCTGGAACTGGATGCTGCATCACTTGAATTGTCCGGTGTGGCTCCGGAAGACTGAGCCGGCGCCGCCGACGCAGGGGTTTGTGGAGAATCCGCAGTGGATACCAATGGCGATTTGGAACCAGCTTGCGGGGATGCCGTCGGCGCCGCCGACGATGTGCTCAGGATTTGTGCTGCCGCTCCTCCGAGCTCAATGAATTGTTGCCAACTAGAATCGGCGGGAACATTTGCCGAAGCCTGGAGGGAATGGGTGGCTGCACGTGTCGTGCCGGCTGCTGAGTCTCCAGATTTGGCAGTGGACTGTGATGGGGCTGTCGCTGCGTTGGTTCTCGATTCGTCATTGGTTCGAGTGGGTGCGGTTGAGGGCTCAATTCCCACGCTGGGTTTGGCCGGCGGGCCAGTTTGCGCTACGGAGTTCTCAGAGGCTT
The DNA here is from genome assembly GCA_030040295.1 of Terriglobia bacterium. Taxonomy (GTDB): domain Bacteria; phylum Acidobacteriota; class Terriglobia; order UBA7540; family UBA7540; genus Bog-366. The sequence continues at coordinate 5,286 of JASHTZ010000339.1, forward strand.
GCGCGCTTGCTTCCGAATCAGGGAGATTTTCAAATAATGCTTCGTACTCCGGCGGGCCTGAAGGTCGTGTCTGGGAAGAAGACGCAAGAGATTGCGTCGTCGGGACTCTTGACGCGGCAGCTTGTGACGGTTGGGTGGCGGAAGAAGCCGCGTCAATGGCAATCGGCTGCACGGGGGTGCTCGTCAGTTGTGCTATCTCTTGCCCCTGTGGAGGATCAAATTGTTCTATTGGGGGAATCGTGTCGGAAGGACTTGACGAATTGTCCGGCCCCTGAGTAGTAACTGACTCAGACGTTGAGGTGGGGTTCGGGGATTGAGTGCGTGCGGCTGTGGAGGCTGTCTCGCTGGGCAGGGCCGTCGTGGTGCTGGGAAAATTGATGACTGGAGCGGACTGTGAGATCGAAGCTTCCACCCAATGGCTGTAGTTGGAATTTACAGAAGCACTCGGCGCCAAAGTCGCCGCAGATGCCGGAGAGAATGATGCCGGCCCGCTTGCGGTTCCCATGGGCTGATTGGAATTGGAGATCTCATGATAATCCCAGTGCCAAGCGGGCGCAACGCTCGCTCCGGCAGACGGGTTCGACGTGGATCTGTTCTGCTGCACGCGGGCCGCGGCCTGAATGCTTCCGGGACTCATGGGTTGACTGCGAAAGGAGGCGGTGGGAAATTCTTGTGACCACGCCTGCGCGCTTGCATCTTCAGGTTGACTGGCGGCCTGGAGGTCCGGATTCGCCGCCGGAGTGGTCAGCGCGCGAGAGGATTGAAAGGAAGTTATCGGGGCCGCCGGAACCTGCGCAGTGGCAAGCACTACGCTGGTGGACTGACCCGCGACCGGGCGCCGTGAACTTGGGTTGGGCTTCCGAGTGGCGGCGGCCGTCGTCAGGCTCGGCTTAACTCCCTGGCCTTTGCCAACCAGTTTAGCGCCTGGCGTCGCGAGAGTTTCCACGCCTGCGGGAAGCGAGTTTGCATTTGGAATTATTCCTTCCTCTTTCGCACTCGCACCCGAGCCAGCACCGCCGTTTACTCCCGAATGGCCAGTCGATTCCACCGGAAGATCGGGAAGGGAAGTGGTATTCGTGGGTAATTGAAGGCTGAAATCTTCCGGCGAGGTCTGCGCCGCCATCGGAGCTGTTTGCACAAGATTGGCCGCAAAGCAGTTTAGAAGGACGCTCGCCGCGGAGGCAGAGGTAGTATTGGCCGCCTCTGTTGCATTCAGACTCCGAGAAGATCCCGGCGAGGCCGCCATCCCAACCGGTGCCGACGCCCGGCCATTCTGCGCCGAAGCCGTGGCATTCTCGAAGGCGCGGCCGAGGGTTAGCGCGAATGAATCTTCATCCCCTGATGCGTTGCCCACAATGTTCGAGCCGGATGGCGCCGGCGATGCCGCACTCACGGATTGGATTTGAATCGTCGCCATAAATAGATAGCCGCGAACCACCATGCATGAGCAGCGCCAAACCCCGAAGACAGTGCAGCAAGCTCACCGCAGATGCGTAACCTCATGCAATTTAAAGTTTTTGCGGCTCCTGCCGAAGGCTTCGGGGACTCAATCCTCATCCTGAAGAGTGGCCGCGTCCGGAAAGGTTTGCCGGGTGCCTGGGCAAATCCGGATGAGCATCCTGTGATCAGGGCAGTGTAGCGAGCGGCCGCCGGCTTTGCCGTTTTCCGGCCGCCCCACAGGGGCGAAGATTACTTCTAAAATTTTACTCCTAAGATTTTAGTTGACAACGCCCCGTGGAGCGACCTAGACTCCTAAATGTTTAGGAGGTCACGACCTGATGGGGAAAAAGTCCACGGCTCGTCCACTGACCCCGCTGGAGCTTGAAATCATGAAAGTATTGTGGGACGCGGGCCCTGCCACGGTGCAGTCCGTGCAGGACCGTCTGGCCATTGCGCCCAAGCTCGCCTACACCACCGTGCAGACGATGCTCAACGTGCTTCACAGCAAGGGCAAGGTGAGGCGCCGGCTGAAGGGCCGCGCTTACGAGTACGTGCCGCTGGTCAGCCGCGAGATGGCGGTGCGCACAACTCTGCGGGACGTGATGGCTCGCTTCTTTGGCGGCTCGGCGGAAAGCCTGGTGATGAGCCTGGTGGAAAGCCGCGACCTGAAGCCGGAGAAGCTGGCCGAACTGATGCGCCTGATTGAACGGACTGAGGCCGCGGCAAAGGAGGGCGAACGTGGAAACGCTTAGCCGCTGGGTGCTGACTTTCCTCCTGAACGCGCTTTGGCAAACCGCGCTGATCACGTTCGTGGTGGCCGCAGCCGCGCGACTGCTGCGGCGCGCGCCGGCGCGATACTGTCACGCCCTCTGGGCCGCAGGCTTGGTGCTCTCCGTGCTGCTGCCTCTCGCCAGCTTGCGCGAGCCGATAAAATCCGGAACGCCTCCACCTGTGATCGAGAGAGGCAAACAATCGGAACCCGAGCTTCCACCAAGTCGTGCGAATTTGGCGCAGAACCTCGGGGCCGGTTCGCCCGATTCGATAAGCGACCCGCCATCAATAACCGGAAAACTGCTGAATTCGTTTGCGCGCCGCAAGCGCTCGATCGCATTCCCGCCCTGGGTCGGGGAGGCAGCGCTCGGTTTTTACCTGGTCTTGCTGCTCATTCAACTCGCCCGGCTCGTCCGGGCCTGGAAGCGGGCTCGGCAGATTCGCACCAGCGCGCAATCCCGCGCCCTTCGCCCGGAGTCGCGGGCATTACTGGCGCAATGCCTGGCGGCCATGGGGCTTCGCCACGTCACCGTCCGCACCTCATCCGAGTTAGCTGGGCCGGCAACAATGGGAGTCATCCATCCGGAGATTATCCTGCCGGAAGCGCTTTTCGACGGTCCTGCATCTGACGAATTCGCTTCCGCGCTGTGTCACGAGATGGCGCACATCCGCAGAAACGATTATTTGCTGAATTTGATTTGTGAAGTCGCCTTGGTGGCTCTGGCTTTTCATCCGGCCGCGTGGCTGATGAAGCGCCGGATCGATGAGACGCGCGAACTCGCCTGCGACGAAGCCGCTTCCCAGCGTTTCCTTGGGCCTGCGGCCTACGCACGGTCGCTCGTGAGCCTGGCAAATTCCATCGCCCCCCTCGGGCTCAATTCCCGTCCTGGCTGCACGCTGGGCGTATTCGATTCCAACATTCTGGAGAAGAGAGTCATGAAACTGCTGAATAACCAACCTCAGATCAGTTCTCGCCGCGCGCGAATGCTCTTCGCCGCGGCCGCTCTGGCCCTGGCACTTGGCGCATTGACGGCAGGCGCGTTTTCGGTAGAGGCCAGCGCGCCCATGAAATCTCCTAATCCCGTTACCCTCGCTCGGGAATCTGCAAATGATTCAACCCAGAACGAAACCAGGCCGGGCGGTCCTGCGGGGGGAGTCACGGGTGGCCCTTCGGCGGGAGTAACAGGGGGGATCGCGGGCGGAATCCCGGTAGGCGTTTCGGGCGGAGTATCCGAAGGTGTGGATGATTCAATAACCGTCAAAAAAGATGAAAATGCCGGGAGCGTTTCCGGCACGGTGTTCGATCCCAGCGGGGCGCGTGTGCCGCACGCCATGGTTTTCATCATGAACGTCGCTGACGCTCCAAAGAAATCCGGAGAAACAAACGAATCAGGAGTCTTCAGTTTAACGAACCTGCCCATTGGCGTATGGAATCTAGCCGTGACGAAGCTGGGTTTTAAGACGGTGCAGGTCAATGTCGTTGTCTTCGAAAAGAAAACAACCTCGGTCATCATCGACCTGGAGCCCGGCATCGTAAATCAGGAAATCGTTGTCAAGGGCGCAAGAGTGAAGGGCGCGACTCCGGCGCCTGCCACTGTCGCCCATGAAAGCCTACGAGTCGGCGGCTCGATCGAAGCGGCCAAATTGATCGCCGCGACGCACCCGGAATACCCGGAGAGCGTCCGCGCCAAGGGCATTCAGGGTGAGGTATTGTTGGAAGCGGTGATCTCGAAGGAGGGAGTTCCTTTAAGCCTCAAAGTTATTACTTCCCCTGACGATGCTCTTTCTAAAGCCGCGCTGGAAGCGGTAAAGACCTGGCGGTATAAGCCTACCCTGCTCAACGACGAGCCTATCGAAGTTGCGACAACGATAGCGGTGGATTTCCAGTTACGGGATTGACATGAGCGGGTGTTCGGGCTGAGCGGGAAGTCCAACTATGACTTGGAAAACTGCCCGGCGTGCGTGATGAGGTAGCGATCGTCCATCTGCTGCTGCATCCGGCGGTCCTGCAAAAGCAGGTACGCGGCACGCTGGCGGTCGCGAAGGTTCTCCATGATCTTCCGCTGCTGCTGGGTGTGGCGGAAGACTTCTATTTGGCGGCGCTGCAATTCCTTGAGCTTTGACAGGCGCTCATACCACGTTGCGATTCTCCGCACGCGCGCGCGGTCGCAGATGAGCTCGAATTGCAATTCCCCTGCCGTCGAACCCTTCCGAAGTTTTTGCTGCAAACCGCTCAGGGCATTTGCCCGCTCGACTCTGGCGCGCTCCCACTGCTGCTGGGCCTTAATCACCTCGCGGCTAATGATCTGAAGACGTTGGCGCTCCCGGCGCTCAAAACTTTCGCGGCAGCGAAGCACGGCTTGTAGGGGGAAGCGGAAGGGCATGGGTTACCCGGGCAATGCCTGAAGCGCCGCCAGCGTATCGGCCATGGGCGCTCTTTCGTTCGCCCGCTGCTGAAGGAATGTGTTGAGCGGCGGGACAACTTCAATGGCCTGGTCAAGAACCGGGTCAAGACCCTTCTGGTAAGCTCCCACTCGAATCAAATCTTCTGAGGCGGTGTAGGCGGCAAGAAGCCTTCGCAACCGCTGGGTCTTTTCCAAGTGTACAGGAGCACATACGGCGGGCATGAGCCTGCTCAAGCTGTCAAGTACCGAGATCGGCGGGTAATGGTTCTGCGAGCTGAGCCGCCGATCGAGCACCACATGGCCATCCAGCAGCGCCCGAACGGAATCGACGAGCGGGTCCTGCTGATCATCTCCTTCCATCAGCACAGTGTAGAAGGCCGTGATGCTGCCGCCATTGAAGTGCCCGGCGCGCTCGATGAGCTGTGCCAGCAAAGTGAACACAGAGGGCGTATAACCCTTGGCAGTGGGAGGCTCGCCCGCCGCGAGGCCAATTTCGCGCTGCGCCATGGCCAGGCGCGTGAGGGAATCGACCACCAACAAGACGTTTTTCTTCTTCATTGCGAAATATTCGGCCACGGTGGTGGCAACCAGCGCGGCACGGATGCGCAGCAGAGGAGATTGGTCCGAGGTCGAAACGACCACGACGGAGCGTCTTCGGCCTTCTTCTCCCAAAGTTCCTTCCAGAAACTCGCGCACTTCGCGTCCCCGCTCGCCCACCAGCGCCATTACCGTCACATCCGCCGCGCTGCCGCGCGCCATTAATCCCAGCAGCGTGCTTTTTCCCACGCCGCTGCCGCCGAAAACCCCTACCCTCTGGCCGCGGCCGCAGGTGATGAATGCGTCGATGGCGCGCACCCCGCAGCCCAGGGGCTCGCGAATCGAGTGGCGATGGAGCGGCGACGGCCCGAGCGAGTGCACCGGCCAGTATTCGCAGGCCACGTAGTCGGGCCGGGAGTCGAGCGGCTTGCCTTGCCCGTCAATCACCCGCCCCAGCAGTTCTTCTCCCACGCGCAAAGTGGGTTTTGCCCCCCAGGTGGCAATGCGGTCGCCAAAACGGATACCACCGAGGCGTTCCAGCGGCATCGAGAGGACATTGGTGCCTCGGAAGCCCACCACTTCACCCGCATGAACTTCGCCGCCGGGGCCGGAAATCTCGCAGCACTCGCCAAGCGAGCAGAAAGGGCCCTCCGACTCCACGATGTACCCCACTGCTTTGGTCACTCGACCGTACCAGCGCGCCGTGGAGAGGCTCTCCAACCG
>JASHTZ010000340.1 GCA_030040295.1 Terriglobia bacterium
AGATGTGCGAGGATTGCCGGCGGCGCGCGGACACCAATCCGTTGCGTGTGCTCGATTGCAAGGTGGAGGCCGACCAGCCGATCATCGACAAGTTGCCCAAAATCATCAATCACCTTGACCCGGAATGCCGCGCGCACTTCGAAACTGTCACTAACGCACTGCAATCGCGCGGCATCGGTTATCAGGTGGCGCCGCGGCTGGTGCGCGGGCTCGATTATTACACTCGCACAACATTTGAGATCACCAGCGGAGCGCTCGGCGCGCAGAATGCTCTGGTGGGCGGGGGGCGCTACGACGGCCTTTCGGAATTGCTGGGCGGCCCGCCCACGCCCGGCATCGGATTCTCCATCGGCCAGGACCGCCTGATTCTTGCCGTGCAAGCCGCGGGGCAACTCAAAGTTCAGGAGCCGCTCGCCGCTTACGTCGTTTGGATGGGCGCCGCCGCGCTCACCGCCGCTTCACGCTTGGTGCGCGAGTTGCGCGCGCAGGGTTTGGCCGTGGAAATCGATTACGATCCCATGAAAATCAAGAAGGCCATGGGAATCGCCAATAAGCTTCAGGCACGCTTCGCGATCATCATCGGCGAAGGCGAGCTGGCGAGCGGAAAGTATCAGGTAAAGAACATGGCCAGCGGGGAACAGAAGGAATTGCAGCCGGCTGCGATCGCAGCTTTCTTGAAGGAAGGGTGAAAAGGTTGGTTCACACGGAGTTCGCGGAGACTATTTGAAAGTGTTTATCGAGAATGCTGACCACAGAGGACACTGAGGGCAACGGTGATTTTCTCAGTGATCTCTGTGAGTAGTTCTCCGTGCCCTCTGTGAGAAATGCTTTTACTCTGACGGGTGGAAAACGTGAAACTGGATTTATTGGGTGACCGGAAGCGAACGCACCATTGCGGCGACTTGCGGAAGGAACACGCGGGTCAGAAAGTTTTTCTGGCCGGATGGGTGGACGTGCGCCGCGACCTCGGCAATTTGATTTTTCTCGATTTGCGCGACCACACGGGCGTGACGCAGATCGTGTGCAATCCCGCCGTCAGTGCCGACGTGCACGACCGAGCGGAGGAAGTTCGCAGCGAATACGTAGTGGGCGTGGAAGGCGAAGTAGTGGTTCGCACCGCGGGCACGGTGAACCCGCAGCTTTCCACGGGTGAAGTGGAAGTGATGGCGCGCTCGCTGCTGATTCTGAATGAGGCAAAGACTCCGCCCTTTCCCCTCGAAGATGAGACCAAGACCAGCGAGGAAACGCGCCTGCGTTACCGCTACCTTGACCTGCGGCGCGGGCGCATGCAGCGCAACCTGCGCTTGCGCAGTCGCGCGGGCCAGGTGGTGCGCGCGCATATGGGCGAGCACGGCTTTCAGGAAATCGAAACGCCGTTCATGACCCGCTCCACTCCCGAGGGCGCGCGCGACTATCTGGTTCCCAGCCGCCTCCACCACGGCCACTTTTACGCGCTGCCGCAATCGCCGCAGCTTTTCAAGCAACTTTTGATGATTGGCGGCTTCGACCGCTACTATCAAATCGTTCGCTGCTTCCGCGACGAGGACCTGCGCGCCGACCGCCAGCCGGAATTTACCCAGATCGATATCGAAATGGCCTTCCCGCAACGCGAGGAGCTGTTCGACATTATCGAAAACCTGATGGAAAAACTGTTCGCGCTGGTCGATGTAAAAGTTCCGCGTCCGTTTGCGCGCATGGCCTATGACGAGGCGATGGAGAAGTACGGCTCCGATAAGCCGCACACCGGATTCGGGCTGGAATGGAAGCGCGTAAGCTTTGCGCCGGGCGACGCGGAGAAAGTGCGCGTGGCACAGCCCATCAAAGCCCTGCGCGTGCCGGGATGGGGAGGCGCTTCACGCAGCCAGCTCGACAAGCTTCAGGAAGCCGCCAAATCGCTGGGCGCGGATTGGTTTTCCTATATCAAGATGGACGGCGGTACGCCGCAATCGCCGCTGGCCAAGGCGTTGGAGGCGCCTTCGCTCAACGCAATTGCCGGCTCTGTCGGGGCGCAGGGGGGTGATTTGGTGCTGCTCGTGGGAATTAAGTCCGCTGCCAGCCGCGACGCATTTCGAATGCTGGATAACGCTTCGGGAGAATTGCGCCTTGACCTCGCGCGCAAGCTCGAACTCATCAAACCGGGCGCCTGGAATTTCCTCTGGGTGGTCGATTTCCCCATGTTTGAATTTGATGAAAAGGAAAACCGCTTCGCCGCCATGCACCATCCCTTTACTTCGCCGCGCGAGGAGGATTTGGAGAAACTCGAGAGCGATCCGCGCGCCGTCAAAGCCCGCGCTTACGATCTGGTGCTGAACGGTTCGGAAATCGGCGGGGGATCGATTCGTATTCACCGCCAGGATATTCAGCGGCGGGTCTTTAAGGTTCTGGGGCTGACGGAAGAGCAAGCCCGCGAGCGTTTCGGATTTTTCCTGGAAGCGCTTGAATACGGCACGCCCCCGCACGGCGGGATCGCCCTCGGCTGGGATCGCATTACCGCCCTGATGGTGGGCGAATCGAGCATCCGTGAAGTCATCGCCTTCCCTAAAACCGCCAGCGCCATCGACATGATGTGCGAAGCGCCAGCGGGCGTGGATGAAGAACAGCTCAAGGAGCTGGGGCTAAAGATTAAGACGGAATAAAACATTGGTTCTTTGAATCATTGGTCGATTGAAAGCTCTTCCGCACGACCATTTGTAATGTGGGAATTCCTTTTAAGTGGATCAATGAGCCAATGAACCAATCAACAAAACTGCCCTTAGGGGGTCGGAGCTGAAGCTCCGACCCCCTAAGAGAATGAAATGGAACCTGAGTCACAAGGCAATGAGCTAAAGCTCCAAGACGCTAAGGAAATTCATTGAGCATCATCCACATCCTGTCCGAGTCGGTCGCCAACAAAATCGCTGCGGGCGAAGTTGTGGAACGGCCGGCTTCGGTGGTGAAGGAGCTTCTGGAAAATTCGCTGGACGCGGGGGCGAATCGGGTTGAAATTTCCGTCGAAAGCGGCGGGAAGCGGCGGATCCGCATCGTTGATGACGGGCAGGGCATGACGCATGACGACGCGTTGCTGGCGTTCGAGCGCCACGCCACCAGCAAGATTCAATCGGCGGAAGACCTTTTCGAAATCTCCACGCTGGGCTTTCGCGGTGAAGCCCTGCCGTCGATTGCTGCGGTCTCGCGGCTGGTGCTTGAAACCCGTCATGCGAGTGAAAACTCCGGCACGCGCGTGGAAATTAATGGCGGCAGGCTGCGCGACGTGAAGGAGGTCGCGTGGCCGCAGGGAACCAGCATCGAGGTCCGCGATCTTTTCTACGCGACTCCTGCGCGGCGCAAATTCCTGAAGTCGGAATCCACCGAACTCGGGCACGTCGCAACTTTGGTGACGCATTACGCGCTCGCGCACCCCGAGAAGGGGTTCGTGCTGAGTTCGCTGACCAACACGATTCTGCAAGTTTCTCCGGTGGCCAATCACCGCGAGCGGCTGTATCAGGTGATGGGCGGCCAGACTCTCGATCAGCTTCTCGAAATGACGCCGGTTGAGCGGCGCGTTCCCATGGTGCCACTGCCCGAATCCGGCGAGCCGGAAGAAGCCGCCGGCGAACCGCCGATCATCCGCGTGGAGGGATTTGTCTCGCGGCCGGAAATTCAGAAGCTCAATCGCAACAACATCTATTTCTTCGTGAACCGGCGACTGGTGCGCGACCGCCTCATCCTGCACGCGATCACGGAGGCGTTTCGGAACATTCTCCCCTCCGGAGTCTTTCCGGTGGCGCTGATTTTCCTGGAAATTCCTCCCAGCGAAGTGGACGTAAACGTGCACCCTTCGAAGACCGAGGTGCGATTCCGCCACGGCACGTTCGTGCACGACCTGGTGCGGGATTCGATTCGCCAAACGCTTCTCGCCACGCGTCCCGTGGCGTCGTTCCCGGTGCCCAAATCCGCGCCGCCCGCCAGTTTGGAGGTTGAGGCAGCGGACGTTGCCGACGCGCTTGCCGAAGGACCACAACGAAGCGCCACCATGCCTGACTTTCCGGCCCGTCCGGCGACTGCTGCGGCGAGACCAGAATTCCGCCTGGCGCCACCGCGCCTCGAGCCCCGCCCGCAACGCTTGCCGCTGGACTCGGTGCTTTCACCCTATGCCGCCGCTGCGATGCCGGGAACGATTCATGTCGAGTCGCCACCGGCGGAGGAATCGGCCATTCGCGCGCCTCGCGAGCTTCCACTTGACCTCCAGCCGCTCGGGCAAGTTCAGGATAGCTTTATCGTCGCGGTGAATTCCGAAGGTCTGTGGATTGTGGACCAGCACGCCGCGCACGAGCGCGTGCTCTTTGATCGCCATGTGCGCCGCCGGCAGGAAAAGAAAGTGGAAGTGCAGCGGCTGCTGATGCCGATCATCGTTCAGTTGAAGCCGGAGCAACAAGCGACCTATCAGGCAATCGCCGAGGAACTGGCGGCGAACGGATTCGAAGTCGAGCCATTCGGCCAGCGCACCGTGGCGATCAAGGCTGCACCTGCCGACCTGCCCGCGGAAGAAGTGGAAAAGCTGATGGCGGAGATTCTGGACGGCGTCACGCGCGAGGGAGCCGCCATTTCCCTGGACGAGTTGCGCGGCAAGATAGCAGCATCTATTTCCTGCCACGCGGCAATCAAAATCAACATGCCGCTTGTGCACAACAAAATGGACTGGCTTTTGCAGGCGCTCGGCCAAGCCGATTGCCCGATGACGTGCCCGCACGGCCGGCCCACCGTTCTGCGCTATGGAACAAAAGACCTGATGAAAGCGTTCAAAAGGATTTAGCGGTCACTGAAAACCGAAAACCGGCAACCTCAGATGCCTGAACCCTTGATTGTCACCATTGACGGCCCGGCGGGCGCGGGCAAAAGCACGGTAGCGCAAATGCTGGCAGCGCGCCTGGGGTTGACTTACGTCGACAGCGGCGCCACTTATCGCGCGGCGGCTCTAAGGGTCCTGGAGGCAGGAATTGATCCTCACGATGAGGCGGCTGTGGGCAGGTTGATAGGCAGAACCGACGTGCGCGTGGAGTCGAGCGGGGGCGAATCGCATGTGCTCATCGACGGCGCCGACGTCACCGCGCGTCTGCGCACTCCGGAGGTGACGCTCGCGGCGGCGCTGGTTTCGCGCCTGCCGGAAGTGCGCGCCAAGCTCATTCAGATTCAGCGCGCCTTTGCACGAGGCCGCGGCGTGGTGATGGAGGGTCGCGACATCGGCACGGTTGTGTTCCCGCAGGCGCAACTCAAGATTTTCCTGAAAGCGGATGTAGAGGAGCGCGCGCGGCGGCGACTGAACCAGGATTCGCATGACGGCCACAAGGCGACGCTTGAGAAAACCGCCTATGAAATCGGCCGCCGCGACCAGCTCGATGCGGAGCGAAAGATCTCACCGCTCACGCCCGCTTCCGACGCCATCGAAATCGATTCCACGCACCTTCAGGCTGAGCAGGTGGTGGGGCAAATTTTGGAACTCGTGAGGAAGAAAGGATGGGCTGAACGCGGGGGGCTGGTGAGGTGATGGGCTATCTCCAGCCGCGTAACGGCCGCGGGTGGGGACACCCGCGCTACAGTGCGTCGCCCCTGCACTATTGGCCGGGTTCGAGGTTGTAAAGAAAGATGAATTGAAGGACTAAGTGCTCGCCGGTAAATTCCGCGGGCAAAGGTGGGAAAGGAGAGGAGGCGCGGATGCCGGTCATCGCCGCGCGATCCAGCGGGTCAGAACCTGAAGAAGCCACGAGGCGCAATTGCGGCACGGAACCGTCCTTCAAGATTTCGAAAACAATCCCCACTCGGCCTTTCTCGCCCAGGCGCGCGGATTCGGGAACCACCGCCAACCAGTTACGGCGGACGATGTAGACGACGCGGGCGAGGTAAGGGCCGAAGTCCACTCCGCGCGTGTCCGAGAGAATGGTGGGGGCTTCGGTGGAGAAATTCGGATGGAGGTTGTTGAACTCCATATCGGAGTCGCCGCCTGGACCGGATCCGGTCTCGGGGTGATATCCTCCGCGCGTCGCTTGTTGCACCGATTGTTCAATCGCCTGCCCCGGCGTCATCGAGGGCACGTGGAAACTGCCCGGGCTGTTGTTTTGCGGGGCAACGTCGTCCAGGCGCAAACTGGAATTCGTTTGCGGATCCGGTTTGGGAGCAGGTGCAGGCGGAGGAGCGGCAGGCGCAGGGGGAGGAGTAGCCTCAGCCATGGGCGGAGGTGCAGGCGGCGCCCCCTGGGCGGCCTCGGGCTCCGGGGTGTTGCCCCTCGAATAAGGCGCGTGAATTCCATTCTTGTCAATCTTCGGTGAGCGGCCCTGCGCCTCGCGATTCTTGTCGGAGGGGCGCGCGTTCGGCGGCGGCTCGCGCAGCGACTTCAGAAGGTCAGGCGGGAGAAACAATGTGGTGATTTGCTTTTGGGACTGCGGCGTCACGGGGATTCCCATCAATATCCGGCCGCGGCGGAGAAGATCCGGAGCATAAGCCAGGAAGATAAGCAGGAAGATGTGGATGAAAACCGATGTCAGGAACAGAGCCCGGCGGCGCCACCGCGCCAACTCCAAATCCTGTGTTATTCCCGGGAAAAGATCGACTTCGATCTCTTCGCTTACCTGGGGGGTAAACAGATCGAGCTGAGAATCTTCCACCTCAGGAACTTGCAGATTCAGTTGGGAACCCAAGCTCATTGAAAACCACGGAAGCTGACAGGTTCATGATGGCACCTCGGCCACAAGCCCTCCAGCCCCAATCCCCGTCGCCCTATTTTAACTCCTCATGCAACATTATAAACCCCTGCAACCGGGTGTGGCGATGCGACTGTGGAAAACCGCAATTCACCCTTTCAAACCGCCTGTACTAGCTTTCCCCGCTGTGTCCCAAGGACCGGCCCAGGGGGACGTTCACCAGGGCCGCATGCTGTTCGATGCGATTCATCACGTCCTCGGCTAATGCCAAGGCATTTTTTCCCTCACTGCCGCCCACGAGTGGCCGGCTTCGCGTCCGAACCGACTCGACGAAAGCCGCAAGCTCCGCGCGCAGAGGGTCTTGCGGCTGCGTAGCAAGCTTTTGGAAGGCGATCTGCGGGGTGGGCGCGTTGCGATCCACCCGCAGCAGGGTTGCATCGCGGCGCGTAAAATCAATGGAGAAATATTCGTTGGGTTGGAAGTAACGGAACTTCCGAACGCGTTCGGTGCTCACGCGGCTGGCGGTTAGGTTGGCCACGGCGCCATTTTCGAACTCAATGCGCGCGTTGGCAATGTCCACTTTGTCGGAAAGCACGGGCAGCCCCACGGCGCGTACGCTCTGCCAGGGAGAGCCCACCATCCAAAGGACAAGATCCAGGTCATGAATCATCATATCGAACACCACGTCCACATCCAGGCTGCGCGGGCTGAAGACTCCCAGGCGGTGAACTTCGAAAAACATCGGGTTCGTGGTGACCGCCTTGGCGGCAATCACGCCGGGGTTGAAGCGTTCCAGGTGGCCTACCTGGAGAATGCGGCCGTCGTGCCCGGCTAATTCAATCAGTTCGGCAGCCTCCTGCACGGTGCGGGTGATGGGCTTTTCCAGGAACACGTCCACACCCAGCTCAAAGGCTCGGCGCGCCACGGGGGCGTGATCCGTGGTGGGGATCACGATGCTCACGGCGCGAACGGCACCGAGCGCTTCGTCCAAACTGGCGAAGGCGCGCACGCCCAGCTCCGCGGCGACTTCTCGGCTGCGCTCCGGACGCAGGTCATAGACGCCGGCCAGTTCCGCGCCTGCCACTTGCTTCAACTCGCGCGCATGCTTGCTGCCATGCTCGCCGACGCCCAGCACCGCGACCGGAATTTTCTCGTCCATAGAATTGAAAGCCGGAAACTCGGAATTCGATTCCGAACGACGCGAGTTTCGCCGTTTGCCCTCTACATTGCTACGATGGCGATTCCTGCCTCGTCGGCGTTCGCCACCAGATTCTTCATGTCGAACAGCAGCGTCTTACCCGCGTCCACGGCGAGCACGGATGCTTTCGATTCGCGCATCACCTGGATGGTGCGCTTGCCCACCACCGGAACATCGAAACGCATATCCTGATCGGGCTTGCTTACTTTGACGACCACCAGCCGCCTTCCGTTACCCAGGCTGGCGGCGCGCTGAATGACGGCGTCGGTGCCTTCCATGGCCTCAACGGCGACGCACGCGCGGTCCGCCACAACGATCGTCTGGCCGAGGTCGAGCCCGGCAATTTTCTTGGCGATTTCCCGGCCGTAGGCGATGTCCGCCTGCTCGTCCGCGTCGGGGGCTCGCCGCGTAAGCGTTCCCGCCTTCGGCAGCAAGGGCTCAAGAAAGAGCGTGGAATCCACCACCTTCATCCCTCGCCCTTCGATCATGCGCACGAACGCGCCAATCAGCATGTCGGTGTTCTTGCGCGAAAGGCCTTGCAACATTCGGCTCATCACGCCGTCGGGCTTGATGGCGCTGAACAGTTGCGCGTGCTTCACCTGCCCGGCCAGCACCACTTTGCTCACTTTTTCCGCCACCAGCAGGTCAAGACACTTCGCCGCTTCGCCCAGGCTGAGCCAGCGGATATCCGGCGCCTTCTCACTCAGCTCCGGCGCCGCTTCTTCTTTGATGGCGACTACAAGAGGCTCAAGGCCCAGCGAGTGCGCGGCGTCCAGCACCAAGAATGGAAACCGGCCGTTGCCGGCAATGATAGCGTAGCGGTCGCGAGGATTTGGTGATTGTGTCATTTTATCATTTAAAAACTGACCACGGACAATGGATGGCTTTTCAATGGCCAAATGGCTCAATCACCCAATGGCCAAATTATTTCGCCACTCCTCGCTCCGAGCCGCGGATGAATTCCACCAGCACCTTGACGTGCGAAGACTGGAATCCCTTGGCCTCGATGGCCTCGAGCGCCTGGGAGGTGTTGAGTTTCGAGCGCGTCAGC
>JASHTZ010000341.1 GCA_030040295.1 Terriglobia bacterium
CAACCTCTCCCTCTCCCGGCTTGAAGACGTAATTGTAAATCACCATCAGCACCGCGCCCGCCAATCCCACGGCGGTGATCACCCACCACATTTGTTGCGGGCGATGGCGAACTTCTCCAAATTCGTGCAGCAGATATCCACCCAGCGGCCCGGCGATCAAATAACCGATCGCAATGGGGATGAAGGCGTAACCCATATAAAGCCCCTGCTGGCCGGCAGGGGCCAGTCGAGAAATGTATTCGTAATAGCGAGCCGATTGCGTGATTTCGCCGAGGGCCACCACCACCAGTGCCACCACCACACCCAAGGTTGAAGGATGAATCGCGAGAATCAGCCACGAAAGGCTCGTAACCACCAGGCCCAGCGTCATGGCTGGGAATGTGGGGATCTTGCGGGTCAGGTAACTAATCAAAATCTGGAAGCAGATGACGGTTAGCGCATCGATGGAAAGCAGCAGGTCCGCATTGGCGTTGGGATTAACATAGCCTCGCAGAAATAGCGGCACAGAGATGTATTGCTGCCAGAACACGATATAGAAACTGGAGAAAATCAGAAGGAAAAGAACAAAGCGAAAATTGGCCAACACTTTGAACATGTTTTCGAGCGCGGCCGCGACGCTCGCCACCTTCTGCTCGCCGGATTTCGCGGGCTCGTGGAAGAACAGAAGCGTCACCATGAACATCAGGAACACGCTCAGGGCTGAGACTCGAAATACGTTTTCAATTCCCCAGCCGACCCGCTTGCGCACCAGCCACGCCATGATCGGGCCGAGCATGCCTCCGATATTGACGATGGTGTAGTAAATGGAATAACCAATGGATCGCACATTTTCCGTTGAGGCGCGCGCCGTGGTGCCCGCAACGCAGGGTTTAACCACTGCGGGACCGAGCGCCGGGATCATCAGAATGGCCAGCACCAGCCATTTGTCCCCGAGTGCCTCCCTCGCGCCTTGCATCCATGGAGCGGAGAGCGAGCCCAGTAGGAAATAACCGGCGGTCATCACGAGGTAGGCGAACATCAAGGCGCGGCGAAACCCGAACCGGTCCGCGAGCGTCCCCCCCAGCACTGGCAGAAACCACACCACGAAGCCGAATATTCCCATCATCCAGCCGGCGATTTCCTCCGTGAAGCGCAGTTGCTCGGTCAAGTAGATGGCCAGAACGGCCGTAGTACCGTAGTAGGCGAGCCGCTCAAAAAGTTCGGTGAGGTTGGCCACCCAGAAGGCACGGTCAAACCCCGCACGAATTTCCGCCAGCCGACCGGAGAAGCTCAAGATTGACTCCATTTTCGAGTTTCGCAGTCAAACAACCGGCGGCCTGCTTCCGAAAATGGCCGTGCCGATTCGCACCGTCGTCGCACCTTCTTCGATGGCGACTTCGAAATCGTGACTCATACCCATGGAAAGCTCACGCATGGAGATGTTGGAAATGTTCCGTCGCTCGATCTCACCCGCCAAGGCGCGCAACTACCGAAAATAGGGGCGCACCTCTTCGGGATTTTCGAGGAACGGTGGAATCACCATCAGGCCGCGAAGTTCAAGACTTTGATATTGCGAAATATGTTCAGCAAGTGCCCCTGCATCCGCCGCGCGAATGCCCTCCTTGGAGGTTTCTTCCCCCAGATTCACCTCGATCAGGACTGGAAGCCGCACGCCATCGGGGGCTGAGGCCTGCGAGAGTTTTTCAGCCAGGCGCAACGAATCGACGGAATGAATCCAATGGAAGAGTTCGCGCGCCGGCCGAGCCTTGTTGGATTGAAGATGTCCAATGAGGTGCCAGGTGACCTGCAAATCCCCGAGTTGCGAGATTTTGGACTTTGCTTCCTGCACGCGGTTCTCGCCGAAGTCGCGCAGGCCCGCCTCGGCCGCCGCGCGAATCAACTCCAAAGGATGGGTCTTCGATACCGCTACCAGCCGAACGTCTTCCCGACGGCGCCCGCTGCGGCGGCAGGCCGCAGAGATTCGCTCCTCAACTCGCGCGATGTTTTCCCGAAGGGTTGCGGTCATCTCTTTTGGCAGCTTCACGCGCGGCAAAGTCACGCAGAGTCTTTTCCGGTAAGGCGAATTTAAGCCCTGCCATTCTATCATTCCACGCCCTTCCCGCAGCCGCCTTGTTCCCGTCGCGGGCGGGTGCTAGGATGCCACTTTTGTCAGTTGTCCGCAGTCGGTTGTCAGGTTTTGGGCTTCTCGATATTGCAATGAAGAAAGGACAATAGCCCCTGGAACAGGGCCAGGGACAAGCTCCTTATGAAAGGCCTTTTCATAACCTTCGAAGGCTTGGATGGCACGGGCAAGAGCACGCAATTGCGCCGGGCGGTCCAATACCTGCGCAAGTGCGGCCATCGAGTGCGAGTGACTCGCGAACCGGGCGGCACCCGCACGGGCGAGCAGGTGCGAGAAATACTACTGGCCTCCAAAACCGGCAAACTTGCGCCGCTGGCGGAATTGGCGCTGATGTACGCGGCGCGTGCGCAGCTTCTGGAACAGGTGATTCGACCGGCGCTCACACGGGGCGAAGTGGTGGTGAGCGACCGCTACAATACCGCGTCGTTCGCCTATCAGGGTTACGGGCGCGAACTGGGCGTGGCCACCGTGCGCGCATTCGATCGGGTAGTTTGCGGCCCGACGCAGCCTGATTTGACCATCATTCTGGACCTTGATCCTGAGCGTGCGCGTGTCCGTGCGCGCGGCGATGCCGTCCGGCGTTCGCGACTCGATCGCATTGAGGCGCAGGGCCTGGCGTTCCACAAGCGCGTGCGCGCGGGGTATCTCGCCCTCGCCCGCCGCGCGCCGGAACGCATCAAAGTGGTGCGCGCCGATCAATCGATCGGTGAAATGCAGCGGCAGATTCGTGCGCTCATTGACCGGTTGGTGAGCCGGCACAAGGAGTAAAATCTGAACCTTGCCTAATCAGTTGGGAGATCCCCCGGCTGTGCCGGGGTGGCAGCCTGAGTTTGACAGTTCCGGGAGTCGGCAAGTCGTGGGGATTTGTCGTTTCGAATGGACCCCTCACCCCAACTCCCCTCCCCCTCTTCCCTCTCCCCGGGGAGAGGGAAGAGGGGAAAAGGGGTGATCGGGTGAGGGGTTTGTTGGCGGTGGCGATCAGGCCTCTTTGAGGGGCCAGCCACCGGAAAGCCTCCGGCTTTGCCGGAGGATGATTACTCAGCGCGTGGTTGAAAAGACTGACGATTAGGTTGAATTTTCAATGTTATAATTTTTTCTATGACCCCCGAGGAAAGATTCGCCAAACTCGAAGAGCATTTGCTGGTCACTGCGGAGATGCAGCGCACATCTGACCGTCGCTGGGAGGAACGATTCGCTCGTCATGATGAGCAAATCGCCGCACTAATTCGCATAGCAGAAAAGCATGAGGTCGAGCTCAATGTGTTTCGAGCCGCCATGGAAGCCATTCTTGAGCGCATGGATCGCTTCATCCGCGGCATGGAGTCCAACGGCCACAAGTAAGCCCCTCACCAGAATCTCGGCTTTCCGCGTATAATTCACGAATCAACCTTGACTGATATGGGCTTTGATTCCTTTCTCGGCAATCCGCACGCGGTGACTTCGGTTCGCGAAATGCTGGCGAGCGGACGGGTGCCGGGGGCGTTACTTTTCTCGGGGCCCGGGGGTGTTGGCAAGAAAACGCTGGCCTTGATGCTGGCCAAGACGTTGGTTTGCGAGCGGGGCGGCGCCGATTTTTGCGGCGAGTGCAGCCGCTGCCGGAAAGCTGACCAAATGCTGGCCGCAGCGCGGGAAGACCTGGCGCGCCGGCGCGAAATCAAAGAATCTGCCCGCCGTGTGGAAGGCTTGATTTATTTCGACCTACAGATTATTGAGCCGATCACCAAGTTCATCCTTGCCGAGCAGATCCGCCAATTGCGAGCCATCGCCTACACGCGGCCGTTCGAATTCCCGCGCCGTATTTTTGTTGTGGATGAAGCTCAAACTATTCACTGGCAGGCCGTGGACCTCCTGCTCAAGGTCCTGGAGGAGCCACCGGAAAGTACCAACTTCATCCTGGTTTGTCCCAACGCCTTCGAATTGCGGCCCACGATACGGTCGCGCTGCACGCGTGTGGGTTTCCAGCCCGCTGGCGAGGCCATTATTCAGGATCTGCTCGCGCACGAGACAAAACTCACTGCCCCGCAGAGGGAGCTTGCGGCGCGTGTGGCGGGCGGCAGCGTGGCCCGCGCCAGAGCATTTAATCCCGACGAATACGAACGCCGCCGCCAGCCCTGGGTGGATTTCCTGGAGGTGATGGCTGGCCGCAGCACGGGGCCATCAACCAACTGGAGGCAGGTTTTCGATTCCGCCCGCGCCCTGGCCGAGAACCGCGGCGACCTGGAGGGGACGCTGGAAGTCGGCTACTCCCTGCTCTCTGACTTGACGCACCTCAGGTTGGACCCCGCGGCGGATGCTGTGGTAAATATTGATTTGAAGCCGCGCCTGATGGATTGGGCGGCCAAACTTGGGCTCGAAGGAATCGAGAAACTTAAAGCCGGCCTCGACCAGGCCTATCGCCTGCAAATCCGCAACGTCAATCCTCAACTCGGCTTCGAGACTCTGGGAATCGATGTAGTTTCTACCATCGCGTCCCGGTTACCTTAGCTCGTCGCCATGACCATCCTCAGCGGACTAATGTGCTCCACTCTTAAGGGTGTACGTCAGACTTGATCGCGAACCCACCCGAAATTAGTTTCCGCTGAAGACAGGCAACGACCGGCATTTGCAGGCCATCCAACTCTATGAATTCCGACCGGCGCAACGTAATTGGCCCAGCAACCATACCGAAAGGTGTCCGTGCCGGCATAAATCATTGCGTCTGATATTCGCGTGTGTTATCATGGCATCTATTCACGGCTGATTTCCCAGTGTGGTCTTCATTTTTTCCGGTGTGGGGAACCGAATTGCCCTGTGATACGTCTTAGCTTTTGCGGGGGGCAACCCGCACCTCTACCGGGATGAGCTTGAATCCTCGCCCGCGATTTCGGGCTTCAGGAGCAAACCAACATGAATCGACGATTGATCCGCCCCACCTTGTCGGACGTGCAGGACCAGATGGGCTCACGCATGCAGCGCAAGAAGCCGGCCCCACCCGAGCAGACGAACGCTGAGAATTTCTATTATCTGAAACAGATGCAGGGGCGCACGCCCATGGTTGTGGTGTTGGATCAGGGGGAAACGATTCGCGGCGTGATCGAATGGTATGACCGGAACTGCATTAAGGTGCATCGGGCCAATGAGCCCAACCTCCTGATCATGAAATCCTGCATTCGATTCATGTACAAAGATGGCGAATCGCGTAATGGATCGGACGGCCAGGGGGACGGGCATCATACCCACGAAGCTGACTGAGGGATTTCCCTTGTGTTGCAAGGGGAATCGGCCGCAGCCTGAACCTGAATGTTGATTTTCCCGGTGTGCCCCATTGCCTCTCTTTCTATGTGGAAACCGGGGCGAGTCCCAAATAAGTAAGATCCATTCTTGCCTCGATTACCCATTCCGAGAAATATTTGGGCAAGGTCTTGCCGACGCTGGCACGGTTCGCACCCTGTGTCACCGGAGTTGTGGACGCGGCGGGCTCTCTCCGTCTCCCGAAAAGTTGATGACCGCATCCTTGCCGCCTCTCGATGAGGTGTGTTAGGTTGAAGAAGGATTCAGGACTCAGGGTTCAACTCGCTTTTCCTCGATGTTGAGTTTCCGGCTTGACGGCCCTGAATTCTTGATTGTGGATCCCGTCTTTCATGGCCAACAAAGTCGCGCAGGAAACAACGTCCGGCCACGCCCAGCCGAAACTGGGCACGCTCATCTGGTTGTGCGTGGCGGCTTGGTTGGTTCCCGGGCTGGGCCATCTATTGATGCACAAAAAATGGCGCGCCCTGATCCTTTTTTCCGCAATTCTCATCATGTTTCTGGTGGGCATTGCGATGCAGGGCCAGTTTTTCAGCACCGGCACGGGCTCCTATCTCGAGACGCTCGGCTATTTCGGCGAGATCTGCGTGGGTCTCGCCATGCCCGTGGCGCGATTCTTCGGCTATGCGGGCGGCAACCCGCTTTTTGTGAGTGCAGACTACGGGACGGCCTACCTGGTGACGGCCGGAATGCTGAATACGCTCGCGGTGCTCGACACTTACGACATCGCCGTGGGGCGGAAACCGTAAGGTGGATGGTCGACAGTTGACAGTCAGAGAAGCCCGCGAAAAAGTCATTAGCTGTCGACTCTGAGCTTTCGGCTGGGTTAAAAGATCAAAGATATGGTTGTTGCACATCTCCCTGCAATGTTTCTGTTCTCATTTCTCGTCTCCGTGGTGTTTGGAGTTCTCGCCAAGAACACTCCTCGCGAACGGATCGTTTACGGCGTGTGGGTGTTTGTCGCCTTCGTGGGTATTGCCGTGGTGCTCGGCTGGATCATGTACCCCGTGCCTTAAGTCCCGTACAAATTTTCCCGCACGTGGCGCGCCGCCTTGACTTCATCGTGGCCCGGCCTTAGAGTACCCGTCACGATACAGGAAATCCGTTGCCGACCCGCGGGGCGCGAGGAATTTTCATGAGACTGTGGCTGCTGACATGTTTCTCCTGGTGAGCACATCGGCATACGTTACGTTTCTGGCGATCGCAGTCTTCGGATTTGTCTTCCTGGTCGGAAGCGCTGTTTTCGGCGACAGGTTTGATCATGGCGATATGGATCACAGCGCCGAGGGCCATTCTGCCGGTCCCAGCATGTTCAGCAGCCGCATCATGAGCGTATTTGTGACGGCATTTGGAAGTTTTGGCGCCATCTGTATTCACCTTGGCTACGCAGTGGGAGTGAGCACGGCGATGGGCTTCGGAGGCGGAGTGCTTTTCGGAGGAGTCATCTATGCCTTCGCCAGTTTTCTGTACAGCCAGCAGGCTTCCAGCCACATTCGCACCAGCGATTTGATCGGAAACACCGCGCAGGTGAGCGTGGCTATTCCCAAGGGGGGGATGGGCCAGGTGCGTTGCACGCTTGGCGATACCGTGGTGGAAAAGGTAGCCCGTGCGGCGAAGGGTGACGAAATTCCCGTGAATACCCTGGTGAAAATCAGTTCTCTGATTGGCGAAGTTGCCGTGGTGGACCGGACGGAGTAAGAGACGGAATGCGAACCTGGAGATTTGAGACTGGAAACTAAGGACACGATCCGATTTCAAGTTTCCAGTTTCATTTTCGTCGTCGGGATGGTAATGGATACACCACCAATGGCACGGGGGAAATTGGGCGCATCGCTCGATCCGGGCCGGCGCTAGTGTTCGGTCTGCTCCAGCAACTTCAGGCGCTGGGCGTGGGTGTACCCACGGTACTCTCGCAACTCGGTTTGGACGAAAAAGCCGCGACATCCCTGAAGGCGGTTGTACCTCCGGCACCCTCAATAGAGGCCGGCCGCGATAAGAAATAATCGAAGCAGCGCGGACTTTCAGGTAGATGCATACTGCTCTACTGACCGCTGCTACTCAAAATAAAACGGGTCTTATGCCTACAACTCAACTTTCCTCGACGCTGCAAGGCTCCGACGCTGAAGTTCTGGTAATCCATTGTAGCGATCATCGCTTTCAGGCGGGATTCTATGAATTCTTGAACCGCCGGTTGAATCTCCAGG
>JASHTZ010000342.1 GCA_030040295.1 Terriglobia bacterium
GCAGTTACCGCACCAAGTTGGAAGTGGAAGAGCAACGCCGGCACGATCCCATCAAGCAATTCACCGCCGCACTCGAAGCCATCGACGTCATTAACCAGACTTACCTCGACGAACTCGACCAGAAAATCCGCGATACCGTGGAGGAAGCAGTGGCGTTCGCCGAGCGCAGCCCCCAGCCGGATGCCGGTAAACTCTACTCAGATGTGTACGTCGATTAACCAGAAGGCGATTGAGTTGCGGAGCGATTCAATCGTTAAGTGATTTCGTCAAATGCCCTGCTTGAAAACTCAAAATCGCCGATTCTCAAATAACCCAACCGCAAAATCAGTTTTCGTTCGGAGTGTTCAATGCCAATTTTGACCTATCGTGAAGCCCTCAACCAGGCGATGCGTGAAGAAATGCACCGCGATGAAACCATCGTGCTGATGGGCGAGGAAGTAGGCTATTACAACGGCGCATACAAAGTCAGCAAAGGGCTGCTGGATGAGTTCGGGCCCAAGCGCGTGCTCGATACTCCCATCACGGAGCTGGGATTCACGGGCCTGGGAGTGGGGGCGGCCATGGCTGGAGTGCGGCCCATCGTGGAGATGATGACCTTCAATTTCTCCATGCTCGCCATTGACCAGATTGTGAATAGCGCGGCAAAGATGCTCTACATGTCGGGCGGGCAGTTTCCCATTCCCATGGTCGTGCGCGGTCCCGGCGGGGCGGGCCATCAGCTTGGGGCGCAGCATTCGCAGTCGCTGGAATCGTGGTATTGCCACGTACCGGGCTTGAAGGTCGTCATGCCCGCGACGCCTGCGGACGCCAAGGGTCTGCTCAAGACTTCCATCCGCGATGACAATCCGGTGGTCTTCATCGAATCGGAAGTGCTTTACGGTACCAAGGGCGAAGTCCCGGACGGCGAACACCTGATTCCCCTGGGCGTGGCGGATATCAAGCGCGCCGGCCGCGATGTGACCCTTGTTGCCCATTCGAAGATGGTGTTTGTGGCTCTGGAAGCTGCGACGGACCTCGCGAACGAGGGGATCGAGGCCGAGGTGGTTGACCCGCGCACCCTGCGCCCGCTCGATACCGAAGCCATTTTGAATTCGGTGAGGAAGACAAATCGCGTGGTGGTGGTGGAAGAAGGCTGGGAGTATTGCGGTGTGGGCGCGCAATTCGTGGACGTGATCCAGCGCGAGGCGTTTGATTATCTTGACGCCCCCGTCCTGCGCGTCACCGGCGCGGATGTCCCCATGCCCTACGCCAAGAATCTTGAGCACGCGGCGCTGCCCGACAAAGAGAAGGTCAAGGACGCAGTGCACCGGGTGCTCTACCGAAAGTAAGAGAAGTAACTGGAAATCGGAAACTGGAAACTCGCATCGCGAATCTCGAGATTCAAGTTTCCAATTTCCAGTTTCCGATCTCGCGAAGCGAGGATTTCTGATGGCCGTTAAGGTAATGATGCCCAAGGGCAGCGATACGATGACGGAGGGCAAGGTCCTGAAGTGGCTCAAGAAGGAGGGCGACACTATTTCCTCCGGAGACACCGTCGTCGAAATCGAAACCGATAAAGTGGATATGGAAGTGGAAGCAATGGGCGGCGGTATTCTCCGCAAAATCCTTGTCGAATCGGGCAAGGTGGTCCCCGTGGGCGAACTGCTCGCGGTAATCGGAAAAGCCGATGAGGACATAGGAGCATTGGTAAAAGGCAATGGCGCTTCAGCGCCTGCGCCGCATCCCCCGGCGGCCACAACACCTGCCAAGCCAGCGCCTGCCTCCGCCGCACCGGCAGCGGCGGCAACCGCTTCGGCTCCTGCCGTGGGCGGGCGCGTGCTGGCCTCGCCCCTTGCCAAGCGCATGGCGAAGGACATGGGACTGGAAATCGCAGAAATTTCCGGAAGCGGCCCGAACGGGAGAATTATTCGCCAGGATGTGGAGCGAACGGCGGCGCAGGCTCCCGCCTCGCGCGCGGCGGGAGGGGCGGCTCCTTTGCGCGCCCCGGTTCCATTGCTTCCGCGGCGGCCGGCGGCAGTTCCCACGGGACCGGAATTCAGCGATGAGCCGCTCAGCTCGATGCGCAAGGTCATCGCCACACGCCTGGTGCAGAGCAAGGCGCCCGTGCCGCATTTTTATCTCACCATTGAAGTGAACATGCAGCGCGCCAAGGAGCTGCGCGAGTCCGCCAACCTGCTGAACCCCGAGCTGAAGCTCAGCTATAACGACATCGTCATGAAGGCGTGCGCGGCGGCGCTTCGGCAGAATCCCGAGGTGAATTCGTCGTTCCAGGGTGAGTCGATTCGGCATCATAATCGCGTGCATCTGGGAATGGCCGTGGCCACGGACGGCGGCGGGCTGATTACTCCCGTCGTGCGCAACGCCGATACGAAGAGTTTGGAGGAAATTTCGCGAGAATCAAAGGAACTGGCCGCACGCGCCCGCACTCGCAAGCTGCTTCCCGAGGAATATGCGGGCTCCACGTTTTCCATTTCCAATCTCGGGATGATGGGAATCGACGAATTCGCTGCGGTCATCAATCCGCCGGAGGGAGCAATCCTGGCAGTGGGCACGGTGGGGGATAAGGCCGTGGTGGTGGACGGGCGCGTTCAGCCCGGATTGAGCTGCCGCCTGACGCTTTCCTGCGACCATCGGGTCGTAGACGGCGCCACTGGAGCTAAATTCCTCCAAACCCTTAAGCAGATTCTCGAGAACCCTGTTTATCTGGCCTTCTAAGCGGTTGTCGGACGTCGGCTGACGGTTGCCAGTTTGCCGCCACACATGCACATGAATTGCCGGCAACCGGCCACTCACGACTACGAACCTTATCTATGCCTTTTGAAAAAGAAATGGAAGTGGCGCGGCGAATCGCTGAGCAGGCGGGGCGGTTGGCGCTGGAAAATTACGCTCGGGGATTTGAGACAGAAACCAAGGCCGACGATTCTCCGGTGACTTCAGCGGACCGCGCCAACGAAAAGCTGATCTCCAAGTTGCTGGAAGAGGCATTTCCGGACGACGGCCTGCTGGGCGAGGAAGGCACAAAGCGCGAGGCGCGCAATGGACGGCGCTGGATTATCGACCCCATCGATGGCACGCGCAATTTCATGCGGGGCATGCCCACTTGGGGCGTCATGCTGGCGCTGGAAGCAGACGGCAACATGGTGGCGGGCGCGTGCAACTTGCCGGCGCTCGGGGAGCTCTATTCCGCTGCTGCCGGGGCCGGCGCTTACCTCAACGGGCGGCGAATCCACTGCTCGCAAGCGACCTCAACTCGCCAGGCGATCCTTTGCTTCTCGGGCTTCGACAAGATTTTGAAGCGCGGCTTCGGCGAGCGCCTGCTGCCCTGGCTGGAGCATTACTGGTCCGTGCGCAGCATGGGCGGCTGCCCCGACGCCATGTACGTGGCTTCCGGACGCACCGATGTTTGGATGACGATGGAAGCCAAACCCTGGGACCTGGCGCCGCTCAAAATCATCGGCGAAGAAGCCGGCGCCAGCTTCTTCAACTTGAACGGAAAAGCCAGCGTCTACGGCGGCGACTGCGTGATTGCCGCTCCTGCCCTGGAAAATG
>JASHTZ010000343.1 GCA_030040295.1 Terriglobia bacterium
GGCGGCCCTCGCCCTGCGGCCCAGAGCCTTCTGGCGACGGGTCGTGGCCACCCTCTACGATGTTTATATGGCGACATGCGATGCGTCGAACGGAGAAGAATCCTGGGAAAGTGGGCCGAATTGCGATCCGATGCGTGAAGGGAAACACTCTATTGGGGGGATTACCCCATAAGTGACTGAAAATAAATGATCATTTCCAAAGGCTCCGCTGAAAAAACGCAAAAATGAAGGTGCATCCGGGGATGTGTATGAAAACAAAGGAGGGCATGTTGCAGATGGCATGTAGTAGGTGGGAAAGGCAATTGATCGGATCCCGATATACCAC
Source organism: Terriglobia bacterium (assembly GCA_030040295.1). GTDB lineage: Bacteria > Acidobacteriota > Terriglobia > UBA7540 > UBA7540 > Bog-366. Next base: position 326 of record JASHTZ010000343.1, read on the forward strand.
CTGCCATCTACCACATTCCGCGCTTCAAAAATGAAGGTGCATCCTAGGATGTACATGAAAACAAAGACTCGCCAAAATGCGCATCGAGCGATTTTTATGCTTGAGTCCGTCAACGGCAAGCATTTGGATTAGAATGAGCATCTGACCTGTTCAAGGCTAAAGATGACAAAAGCAGTCAAAACATGCCTTCTCGCCGCTGGGCTTTTGGCGTGCCTGATGCTCTCGGGGTGCCATCGCGAGGCCACTCGCCCGGTTACCAAACAGGTCGTGGTGTTGGGCTTCGATGGTGCCGACCCCAAGCTTGCCTCCAAGTGGATGGCAGAGGGCGCGCTTCCCAACCTTGCACGCCTGGCCCAGGAAGGAACGTTCAAGCCGCTCGGAACTACCAACCCGCCGGAATCTCCTGTTGCCTGGGCGTCGTTCGCGACGGGTTTGAATCCGGGCGGCACGGGAATTTACGACTTCCTGAAGCGCGACCCGCAAACCTATTTGCCGGAACTTTCACTGGTCTCGCACGAGAAGCCTAAGTTTTTATGGGGCATTATTCCCATCAAGGCGCCGAAGGTCACCAACCTGCGCAGCGGTGTGCCTTTTTACCAAGCCGCGGCCGATGCGGGTTACAAAACCACGGTCATTCGCATGCCTCTGGAGTTTCCACCCACCACCATTCCGGGCGGAAAGCTCTGGGCGGGCCTGGGAGTCCCGGATTTGCGCGGGACGTGGGGAACGTTTTTCTACTTCAGCTCGGACCTTACGCCCTACGAAGCGGGCGACACGGAATTCGGTGGCAAGCTGGTGCAATTGGTCCTGAGCGGCAACGGCGCATCCACCACCATCGAGGGCCCAGTGGACCCCACCACCGATAAGTTCACGCGCCTCACTGTGCCCATCGATTTCAAGCTCTCCGCAGACGGAAAATCTGTAATCATCAATCTGCAAGGTCAATCCGCAACCATCGGCGAGCGCCAATGGAGCAATTGGTTCCACGCTCGATTCCGCGTGACGCCGTTCCTCACCCTGAGCTCGATCTGCCGGTTCTTCATTCTGCAGACTTCGCCGGAATTGCGCATCTACATGACGCCGCTGAACCTTGACCCGGAAGATTCTCCCCTGCCCATCTCTTCGCCGCCCGGTTACGCCGGAGAACTGGCGAAGCAGCACGGCCTGATGAAGACGCTCGGCTGGTGGCATGACACGTGGGCGCTGAACGAAGAGCGCATCGACGAAGGCGTGTTCCTGGAAGATTGCTGGCGCAATATGCAGCAGGAGCGCGAAATCCTGTTGGGTGAATTGCAGAACGATCCGCCCAGCCTGATGGTGGCCGTCTTCACCGCTACCGACAGCGTTAGCCACATGTTCTACCGGCTGATTGACACGAAGAGTCCGCGCTACGACGCGGCGCTGGCGGCAAAATATGGCGATGCCATCGAGAAGACCTATGAGCGCATGGACGCCATCGTGGGCGACGTGATGCACGCCATGCGGCCGGGCGCGACGCTCATTATCGTCTCCGATCACGGCTTCCATTCCTGGCGCAAGGGGTTCAACACCAACACCTGGCTTGTGGAAAACGGTTTCATGACGCTGAAGAATCCCGGAGCAACGGAAAAGCAGGTCAACCTGGACAACCTTTTCAGCCAGGGCAGCTTTTTCCCCAACACCGATTGGAGCCGCACGCAGGCCTACGCGCTCGGCCTGGGGCAGATCTACCTGAACCTGCGCGGGCGCGAAAAATACGGCATCGTCAGCCCCGGCCCGGACGCGCAGCGCATTCTTAATGACCTGCGCCAGAAGCTCCTCGCGCTCGAAGACCCCGACACGCACGAGAAAGTGATTGAAAACGTCTATCTTGCTCCGGAGATTTTCCACGGGCCGCGCATCAGCGAAGCTCCCGACCTGCAAATGAGTTTTCACGACGGATATCGCACTTCGTGGCAGACGTCGCTGGGAGCCGTGCCGCAGGGCATCATCGTGGCCAACATGAAAAAATGGAGCGGTGACCATTGCGCTTCCGACCCCAGTGACACGCAGGGGATTTTTTTCTCCAACCGGCATTTTCCCGAGCAGCCGTCCATTCTGGACATTTCACCCACAGTGCTGGGCCTGCTGGGCGTTTCGCCGCCGGGTAAATTGGACGGCGAGGCGTTGTCTCCTCAGTGAAATTGCGGAGCGGGCAGAGGAGATTTCAGGTCATTTGATATGCGCCTTGAGATGGGCCTCGGCTTCCGCAAGAGACGAATACGGAACCAGCGCACAATTGGCGTGGGCGTTGCCTGTTATCATGAAGGATATGTTATCTTTTTCATTAACACTGTAAAATAGTATTACCTTTTTGGTTTTAGCTCCGAGCAAATAACCTGCCTCGAATCCGAGACCGAAGGAAGAGCCCGAAACCTCCGCGATGAACAGGTCGCACTCCCGCAGCCAAGCCATGTCGCGCTGATACACTGCTTGCGGGCCCAACTTGCGGTCGGCCGCGCGAGCGTCGTCGTCAACAAGGTGGCGCGTCAGCACCTGGTGGCCTAACTCTTCGAGGCATCGCACCATGCCCCGTGCGGTTTCGAGAGCCGAACGGTCACCGGCCACGGTGAAGCCGAAGTAGATCTTCATCGCGCCCGCTCGTGGAACGAGAAGTTCGCAGCGCAGCGGAAATGTCGACGGATTCGAAATGCGTGAACAGGTGTTGACACGCCGGCATTCTAACACGGAGACGCGGCTCGGATGCCGCGCTACAACTCCGGCGCACCAAGTGCGCGCCTTGACGCCCTCTACCTTTTCCCATAAAGTTAGGAATTCGCAATCTTGTGCCAATGTCCCAAGGTCAGGAAGTCCCATCATCCGCACAGGTGAGATTCGTGCCTCTCAAACGATGGATTATCGTCTTTGCGCTTGCCGCTTCGCTGCCGGCGAAGTCGGCGTTCGGGCTCAGTCCGGTGGCGGGGCGCAACGGCATGGTGGCTTCAAGCGAACCGTTGGCCAGTCAAGCCGGCGTGGAGATCCTTCAGGCGGGCGGCAATGCCGTGGACGCTGCCGTGGCGGTAGGGTTTGTGATGGCTGTTACATTCCCCGAAGCGGGAAACCTGGGCGGCGGCGGATTCATGTTGATTCGCATGGCGAATGGCGACGCCGCCGTAGTGGATTACCGCGAGCAGGCGCCAGCCGCGGCCACGCGCGACATGTATCAGGACTCGCAAGGCAACCTGGTTCCCCACGCCAGCACGGTGGGCGCGCTCGCCGTAGGAGTTCCCGGAACGGTGCGGGGCCTGGCGCTCGCAGAAGAGAAGTACGGCAAGCTGGGTCTGGCGCATGTGATGGCTCCGGCGATTCTCCTGGCGCGCAGCGGCTTCCCCATCAGCTATCAGCTCGCGCAGCGGCTGCGCTCGAGCCGCGCGCTGCTGGAGAAGTTTGACGGCTCACGCCACACCTTCCTGCACGATGGGAATCTCTATGACGCCGGAGCGAACTTCCGTCAGCCCGATCTTGCCCGCACGCTTGCCGCCATCGCCAAGCACGGCCCGCAAGCCTTCTACACCGGCGCAACGGCCAAAGCCTTTGTCGCCACGATGCAGAAGTACAAGGGCCTGATCACTCGCGAGGATTTGGCGCACTACCAGGCCAAGGTGCGGACGCCGCTGACCGGCCATTTCCGCGGCTTTGACATCATCACGGTCCCGCCGCCCAGCGCCGGCGGCACCATGCTGATTGAAATGCTCAATGTGCTTGATCCGCTCGACCTGGCCACCGCGAACTCCTATGCGTCGATTCACCTGCTTGCGGAAACCATGCGCCGCGCTTATGCCGACCGCGCGTCTTACCTTGGCGACGCCGATTTCGTCTCAGTTCCGGTTGCCGGACTAACCTCGCCGCGCTATGCCGCGCAGTTGCGCGATGAGATTCTCGACGAGCAGCCGGAGGCGCCCGTGCGCGCCGGCCAGCCGCAGAGTTTTGAAGCCGGGGCTACCACGCACTTCTCCGTCGTCGATGCGGCGGGGGACGCTGTGGCGAACACCTACACCTTGAATGGATGGTTCGGTTCCGGAGTGACGGTAGAAGGCGCGGGATTTCTGCTGAACAACGAGATGGACGACTTCAGCTCCAAGCCAGGCTCGCCCAACATGTTCGGACTGGTTCAGGGTGAAGCCAACGCCATCGCTCCACGCAAGCGCCCGCTTTCCTCCATGACTCCAACGATCGTTACCCGCGACGGGAAAGTGCGCCTGGTGCTGGGCTCGCCCGGCGGCAGCACGATTCCTAACACCGTTCTCGAAGTGCTGCTGAACGTGCTGGTCTACAAGATGGATGTTCTTCAGGCGGTCACTTCGCCGCGGTTTCATGATCAATGGGTTCCGGACCGCTTGTCGCTCGAGCGGGTGGGCTTCTCTTTCGACACCATCGAGAAGCTTCAGCAAGCGGGTTACCCCCTGAGCTATCGCGATAGCATTGGCGACTGTGAAGCCATTGAAGTTTCCCCCGATTCCGGATGGCGATTCGGCGGCACAGATCCCCGCGGGGACGGAAAGGCGGTTGGATACTGATGGAATACGGGCTGTCCACATACCTCTATGTCAACGAGCGGCTGAGCTCGCACAATCTGGACAAGGTGCTGGGAGCGGGATTCAAGAACATTGAGCTGTTTGCCGCCCGCCAGCACCTGGACTATACCGACCGCAACCACGTCCGTGATGTGGGCCAGTGGTTTCGCGATCATCAGGTGATGCTGCATTCCGTCCACGCTCCGCTTTACACTGATGCGGATTGGGGCAGGCTGGGCGGGCTTGCCGTCTCGGTGGCATACGTCGAGCGCCGCCTGCGCATCGATTCCATGGACGAGATTAAGCGCGCGCTCGACATCGCGGACTATCTGCCGTTTCGCTTCCTCATCATCCACATGGGATTGCCGGACGAGGAATACGATTTGAACAAGTTTGACGCCGTCATGACCTCGCTTGAGCACCTCAAGGTGTTTGCAAAGGACCGCGGCGTGCAACTGTTGCTCGAGAACGTGCCCAATGAGCTGGGGTCTCCGGAGCGGCTGGTGGAGTTTCTCCACTACACACGCCTGGGCGTGAAGATCTGCTTCGACATTGGCCACGCGCACATGGGAGCGGGCGCCCACGCGGCGTTCGAAACCCTGCGCGAGCACATCGCCTCAACTCACATCCACGACAATCGCCGCGAGAAAGACGATCATTTGATGCCCTTCGATGGCACGATTGAGTGGACGGAAGCGGTTCGTGATCTTCGCCAGGGTAAAAGCCAGTTCCCCGTGCTTTTTGAAATCCGCGATTATGGGCCGGAAATCACCACCCTCGCGCGCCTGGCGGAAGTGATGAACCGCATGGAAACCATGCCGCAGGAGGGATGAATCCTTGCCCCCGGTTGTTGAAATTCGCCGCGTTTCTGAATACGCCGGCCAGGAAGTGATTCTGCAAGGCTGGCTCTATAACCTGCGCGAGAGCGGGAAGCTGCTTTTTCCGCTCTTTCGCGACGGTACGGGAATCATTCAGGGCGTGGTGGTGAAGAAGGCGGTGCCGCCGGAAGTATTCGAGGCGGTGCGCGGCCTCACGCAGGAATCGTCCGTGCGAGTTACCGGCAAGGTGCGGGCGGACCAGCGCGCGCCGGGCGGATTTGAATTGGATGTTGTGGATGTGCAAGTGGAGCAGCGCATCTCTCCGGAAGCGCCCTATCCCATTACACCCAAGGACCACGGCGTTGAGTTTCTGATGGACCATCGGCACCTCTGGCTGCGCTCTGCGCGGCAGCGCGCCATCCTCGGTGTGCGGCATGAGATCATCAAGGCGGTGCGAGACTTTTTCGACGATCGCGGCTTCACTCTCGTTGATACTCCCATCTTCACGCCCGCGGCCTGCGAGGGCACGACGACGCTCTTCGAGGTTAACTACTTTGACGACAAAGCGTACCTCACCCAGTCCGGCCAGCTTTACAACGAAGCGGCGGCGATGGCGGTGGGAAAGACCTACTGCTTCGGCCCAACGTTTCGCGCCGAGAAATCCAAGACTCGCCGCCACCTGACGGAATTCTGGATGGTCGAGCCGGAGGTTGCCTTCGCGCGCCTCGACGACGCCATGGCGCTGGGCGAAGAGCTCATCGCCTCCGTCGTGGCGCGCGTGTTGGAAAAGCGCCGGCCGGAACTTCAAACCCTGGAGCGGAAAGTCGATAAGCTGGAGAAGGTTCAGCCCCCTTTTCCGCGCATGAGTTACGACGAGGCGGTGAAAATTCTTGAAAGCAAGGGAAGCGAGATCCAGTGGGGCGGGGATTTTGGCGGCACGGACGAGACGCTGCTCTCGGAAAGCTTCGAGAGGCCCCTCATCGTGCATCGCTACCCGAGCCAGGTGAAGGCATTCTACATGGCGCCCGACCCCGCGCGGCCGGAGGTGGCGCTGTGCGTGGATATCCTTGCGCCCGAGGGTTATGGTGAGATCGTCGGGGGCGGCGAGCGCATGGCGGATCTGGCGCTTCTCGAGCGGCGCATTCAGGAGGAGAAATTGCCGCGCGAGGCCTTCGAGTGGTATCTCGACCTGCGCCGCTACGGCAGCGTCCCGCATGCCGGCTTCGGCATGGGCATCGAGCGCGTGGTGGCGTGGATCTGCGGGCTCGAGCACGTGCGGGAAACGATTCCGTTCCCGCGCATGTTGTACCGCCTGAAGCCGTGAGTGCTGTAACGAGATTCCTTTCCAAGGGGTATGGACCCTGCAAGAGAAATGAATTTCACACAGAGTCCACGGAGTCACTTACGAAATGGGCTGGGCAGCATGTCAAACACAGAGGACACGGAGAAAATGAGTTTGGCTCCGTGTTCTCGGTGAGAAACTCCGTGACCTCCGTGTGAACTTCTTTAAGGCCTGTGACCGAGCGCGAACGTTTGAACAAGATCACCGAGAGGATTATCGGCGCGGCGATTCAAATTCATCGCACGCTTAGTCCCGGACTGCTTGAGTCTGCATATGAGACGTGTCTCGCCTATGAATTAAAAGAGGCAGGGTTTGAGGTCGAGGAACAGAAACCCTTGCCTCTCGTCTACGAAGAGGTCAAGCTTGAGTGTGGCTATCGCATCGATTTGATGGTGGATCATTCGGTGATCGTAGAGGTCAAGTCGGTCGAGGCCCTGGCTCCAGTGCACGAAGCCCAGACACTTACCTACCTGCGACTCTCGGGATGCAAACTGGCGCTCCTGATCAATTTCAATGTGGCTGTGTTGAAGAATGGAGTCAGGCGGTTCATTAATGGAGCTGTCTAATCGCATGTTGAAAATCAAAATCCTCGGCGTTCCTCTAGACCTAGGGCAGGAGCGGCGCGGCGTGGACATGGGACCGTCGGCGGTGCGGGCCGCGGGGCTGCACCAGGCCCTCAAGAGCCTGGGGCACGAAGTCGAGGACGGCGGCAACATTCCTGTTCGCCTGCCGGAAGAGCAGCATTTTGGCGACCACAATGCGAAGTACCTCAAGGAAATTTCCGAGACGTCACAGGAGGTGGCGCAACGCATCTGCCAAACGCTTGAGGACGGCTACTTTCCCGTCACTCTCGGCGGCGATCATTCCATCGCCATTGGCACGCAGGCGGGCCTTGCCAAGTACTTCCATGATCGCGGCGATGAAATCGGCTGCCTCTGGATCGATGCGCATGCCGACATGAACACGCCGGAAACCAGCCCCAGCGGCAACATTCACGGCATGCCCTTCGCCGCCAACCTCGGGCGCGGACCGGAAGCGCTGACCCGCATCTTCGGTTTCGCCCCCAAACTGCGCCCGGAGAGATGCGCTCTGGTGGGAATTCGCGACCTGGACGCACCTGAGCGCCAGACCGTCAGGGCCTCCGGCGTCAACTTCTTCACGATGCGCGAGGTTGACGAACTGGGCATGCGCGTGGTTATGGAGCGCGCCATCAGTTTTGCTTCGCGAGGCACCGCGGGCTTCGTAGTCTCCTTCGATATGGACGTGGTTGACCCCGATGAGGCGCCGGGCGTGGGCACTCCGGTTCGCGGCGGTATTACTTTCCGCGAGGCGCATCTCGCCATGGAGATGGTGGCCGACAGCGGCAAAATGCTGGCCTTCGAACTTGTCGAGATCAACCCCATCATCGATGTTATGAACAAGACCGCCATTCTGGGTGTGGGATTCACCGCCTCTGCCCTGGGAAAGAGAATCCTGTGAGCGGGAAAATCTGCGTAGGGATTCTCTTTGGCGGGCGATCG
>JASHTZ010000344.1 GCA_030040295.1 Terriglobia bacterium
CGCAAGGACCTGTATCGCCCATTTGCCAGAAGTTATCTTTCTCATCCAGTCGAAAAATGCGCCCGCGCGGCACGCCCACGTCCTGCGCCCAAATCCCTTCGGCTTCATCATCTTCGCGGAAAATTGTCACGTAAAGCTTTAAGGGTGGCAGGTTGAAATCTTTGGTGATCAGTTCCCACGCCCAGGGGATCGCCTGCTTCTTAAAGTAGTCGCCGAAGGAAAAGTTCCCAAGCATTTCAAAAAAAGTATGATGGCGGGTGGTGCGGCCAACCTGCTCCAGGTCATTGTGCTTGCCGCCCGCGCGCACGCACTTTTGCGAAGTTGTGGCGCGCAAGTAATCGCGGCGCTCTCGCCCCAGGAATACATCCTTGAACTGGTTCATCCCGGCATTGGCAAAAAGCAGAGTCGGGTCGTTCGCCGGAACAAGTGACGACGACTTCACAACCCGATGGCCGCGTTGGGCAAAGAAGTCCAAAAACTTGGAACGAATTTCGCTTGAGGTCATGTTTTTCCGTATCGGAGGGGTATCCTCCCCTTCCAAATCGATTGATTCAACTTCATCCGCAACCGCCAGCAATCGTGGCCGTGTGCGCACCGGTTCTATAATATCACTGCTGCTGATGCGCTTACTCCTGAAGGGATTTGAAAATTCCCTTTTCATACCAGCGTCGGATGAAAATCGCAAATGTAATCGACGCCACCGCGAGCCACACGAGGCTGGCCCGCCAGTGGCGCGCGAAAAGGCTGGCCGTCAGGGCAACGCTTCCGGTGCAGAAGGCCACGCCGAGCGCGCATTCCCAAACATCGCTGAAGAGTTCACGGCGCACCTGGCGGCGCTCCTCGGCTCCCAGCGACTTCGTCACCTTGCCCCAAAATCCCGGCGGGCGGCAGGCGCGGTAAAATTTTTCGAGGGTTTCCTGTTTTTCAGGAGGAGTGAGCAGCGTGACGACTACAATGGTGATCCAGCCGGAGACAAAAAGCAGAAGGAAACCCTGCCAAAAGGGCCTTTGCGAATAGCCCAGCGGAAACCAGATGATGTAGCTCAAGGGAAGCCCGCCGGCGAGCGCGGCAATTTCCCCCCAGATATTCAATCGCCACCAGAAAAACCTCAGCCAGGCGAGCGGCAGAATAAAGGCAATCATGACGTTGTTGATGAACAGGAACCACGCCATCATTCCCTTCACCATCAGGCCGCCCACAAGTAAGGCCAGCACCAGCAGAATGAAGGTGGCCGCCCGGCCCGCCCAAACGTAGTGCCGCTCACTCGCGTCCTTCCTGATCAGCCGCTTGTAAAGGTCATTGATCAGATACGACGACCCCCAATTCATTTCGGTGCTCACGGCGGATTGATAAGCGGCAAATTCCCCGGCCACCAGGATGCCCGTGAGGCCGGTAAAACCGAAGCGGCGAACCAGTTCGCCCCAAATCCGCTCGCCCTCGATTGCGCCCCGCGGGATAACACTGGCCGCGATGATGCCCAGAAAGAAAAAGGGGATGACGCGCACGACCAGCGAGAGAAACGCGTTGAAGAGCTGCCCCACCTGGGCGTGAAACTCATTTTTTGCCGCCATGAATTTCTGAGCCGTGAATCCCTCACCGCCTGCCGGCGAGGCGGCGAAAAACAGGCCTTGAAGAACCAGCGCCACGAGCGTAAGGCCGGTAAAGTCGCCTCCCGGCGGCGTGGCTTTAAAAAATGATGCTCCGTAGTTGTGCTCAACATTGGAGTAAATGTGCGCGAGGCCTCCCAATCGATGAATAATGACCGGAATGAATACGGCATTCGAAATCACGAAGAGAACGAACTGAAAGATTTCTGAGTAGACCGCGCCCAGCAGGCCTCCCAACGCGGTATAGACAAGTGTTAAGGTGGCGGCAAAGAGGATGACGGAACTGCCGCGCCACCCGAGAATCGGCCCGACGGATTTCGTCAACCAGCCGGTGACATAGGCCATGAGCACCACAGCCCAGCCAAAGCTGAAATAAATTGCCGAAACGGAGCGGAAAACCCCCGCCGCCCGGCCGCCGTAGCGCACTTCAACGAACTCGGCGGTGGAAACAATCTTCAAACGACGCCAGAATTTCGACCAGATGACGGCGACCAGTGGCATCCAGATGGCCCAGGGAATCCACCACCACCAGTTCCCCAGCAGCCCGCCCGAAAAAACCAGCATGGTGAAGGCCGAGGCAGAACCCGCGGAGGTGAAGGTCGCCACGGTTGAAAATCCGATGGCCCACCAGGGGAGCGAGCGGCCGCCGATGAAATAACCTTCCACGCCGCGGCTCGCGCGCCGCGTAAAGTACACCCCAATGCTGAGCGCAAGGAGAGAATAGATGAGCATCACGGCCCAATCGAGCGGCTTCATAATTCAGCTATTCTCCTTCGGAGATGCAGTGAGGATTCGATCCGTGCAGGATTATACGGCTTCTGCGGCAAGTTGTTTTATCAGAGTATTTGCTACAGTGACCCCGTCTGGCTAGGTCTGGAGCACTTTATCACCTGGTTCCGGGCTCGGCAGGAGGAGACGTGGCCCCCAGGCCGCACTTCCCTGCCAGGCCGGCGGAACCGCCGGGAGCGAAAGAGCGGGCCGTGGCCAGCCAGGGATTCTCGGCCGAATCGAGCTTGAGCGGAAGATTCCAGATGATGGCGCCATCGGCATAACGGCAAGCTATCTCCAGCGCGCCCTTGAGGACCTTTGGATCCGGTCTGCCCTGCTTGTGCCAGGAGGTCTGGTGGGAATAAACGCCCGCATAGATGGGGAATCTGCCCGCAACCACGACGCGGCTATCTTCCAACAGTGAGCGAAACGCATTGTTTTTTTCCAGGTTCACCCACCAGAACCAGACTCCATCCACGCAGCCGCCCAGGCGGTCCGCGACGCTCCGGTCCAGATCGTAGACGGTGGGAACAAAAAGCAGGTTGGGGTTGATCTCCTGCTTGGCCTGATAAATGCTGCAAACGTACGATCGGCTGAAAGTCTTGGTGCTGATGCCGCTGAGAAGGTCATCGATGTTGACGCCGCGCAAGGCAGAATACTTCTGAGAGAGGTGCGCCAGGTCTTTCATCCAGGCAACATAGTCGGTTTTGTAAGGCAGCGAAGTGCCTCCTTCGCTGGGTGGAATCAAGACCGGCCAAACGGAAATCCCCGCCGGCTGTGCGGCTTCGAGCAGGCGCCTGAGATCGTCGTAGGAATTGGGCGGACCATTCTCAATAGGTAATACGAAGCAGTTGAAATGATCTTCTTCAAGGCTGTGGATAACGGCAGGAACGTCCAGGGAGCCGTTGGCGGCGCGAAGGGGCTCCGCCCAGGCGCAGGGAGCCGTTCCCATCGCATGGTCTTTGGGGGGAGATGATTGACCGTTCATTGGAATTGGCGCCAAGCACACTGCCAGAGACCCAAGACCCAGAATGATGACGACGACTTTTTCTATCGTCCGGGGCCGCGCGCGTCGAATTTGAAAGTTCATCTCTGCGATTCCTTTCCAGTTGCTCGTGTTGTGTCCCCCCCTTTCAGGGGAGTGACCATCCTGTTGCCTGCCGCGCCTTGACGGCAATTTACTCCTCTGGGACCACACAAAGTTTTTTCGACCAGGACTTTCCAGGAAAACAGCGCCACGGTCAACTCCATTTAAGAATCGACCGTGGTCATTGTCCAAGCCGAAAGACGTTCTAAAACAGTAAGCGCAGCGACAATTGCAGGGTGCGCGGGTTCCAGAGGTTTTCCGCTCCCAGCCCATTGAGTGACACCAATGAGCCGAAAGCGCAGTTGCCGCCGGCGGGCCCACCGGGGCCGGGAGTGCAGGAAACCTCGCCAGAAGTGTTCAACGGGCTGCTCGTCATGGTCATACTCGGTGTGTGGGGGGCTCGGAACGAGTAGCTATACGAAAAGGCGTTGAAAATGTCCACGCGGGATTGGAGGGTCAGCCGCTCCCTGAGCGGGAAGTTCTTCATAAAGGAAAGATCGAGTTGCTCCATATGCGGGCCCCTTACGATGCCTTTCCCCGAATCCCCAAACGACCCCAACGCGACTACGGCGGGGCTTTGAAAATCCGCCGTGTTGAACCACTCCAGTGGGGTCTTCGGGTAGGTCATGGGGCCGAGAACATTGGCCCGGAGCTTGGAAGAGCCTTCCTGCACGGCGTTGGAGCCGGCAAGCACCGAGTAAGGAAGGCCGCTGCCGACGTTGTATATTCCGCTCGCATTCCAGCCGCCCAAGAGCCAATTGAACATCCCGAGATTGTATTTCTGATTCTTGCCGATTGGCAGTTGGTAGAGTGCCGTGCCCACCAATCGCTGCGGCTCGTCGGTCCCCGCCGGACCGTAATCGCCCGCGATGTTCTGGCCGTTCTGGACCAGGTTGGGCCCCTCGGTCTCGCTGCTGGCAATCGCCGAAAAGATGTCGAAAGTTCGTGAGTACGTGTAATTGACGGTGAATTGCAGCCCTTGCGAGTAGCGTTTTTCCAGCCTCACCTGGAGCGCGTTGTAGTTTGACCAAAGGTTGGTGGAGTTGGCGTAACTGCCAGAATCAAAATTCGTGAAAGGGGTGCGCGTGTCAATGGGCTGAAAATTGGGATCGGTGGCACAGGAGGCGTTCGCGGCCGTCAACACCGCAGGATCCTGGACGGAATTGCAAACGTCCCCAAAGACTTTCGGAGCGAACGCCTCATTGAAATACCATTGAATCGGCAGTCGAAGCCCGTGAGAACCGACGTAACCAACATCCAGCATCAGATTGTTGTTGAAAGCGTACTGGGTATCCAAACTCCACTGCTGGTTGTAAGGAGTGGTGTTATTGGGCCACTCCGTCTCGATGCCATAACTGTAGCGGGGAGGCACGGTCGTAGGGGTCAGGGCGATCGGTGCCAGCCAAAGCGTGCTCAGTGCCCGCGGCGAAACAGTTTCCTGCCCCGTTACCCCCGGGTAGGCGGGGGTGCTGAGCAGCGACAGAAGATTACTATCGTAGTTCTCGCCGTCGTAAAAGCGCTCGTAGGTGTCGTAGTAAATTCCGTACCCGCCGCGCAGCACCAGTTTGTCATTATTGGGTAAGGGTCGCCAGGCAAAGCCGATGCGGGGAGCGAAGTTTCTATAGTCCGTGTTGTAAAGCTGGTTGGTGGTGCAGCACTGATAGTAGGTGGGTGCGAAGGACGAGGACGCCACCAGCTTGGTGATGGAGTTGCTCGCCCAAATCAGTCCCCCGCCTGGGGTGGCCAGGTTAATGGTCGCGCCGTCATTGGTCACACTGTGCAGGGGCTTAGGGATTTCGTAAGCCAAGCCGAGGTTGAGGGTCAGGCGCGGTGTGACGCGAAAATCGTCCTGGGCAAAGAAACTCCAGTACGTTGCCCGAACGTTGAAGTCATCAGAGGCATAGGGTACGGGGGCCGTGGTGGTATACGTATCGCCCATGAGAAAATCCGCAAAGCCGTTGCCCAAGCCCACGCCGGGTGACCCTGTGGCTTTACTCGGGGTGAGGGCGGTATAGATGCCGTCAAAGGTGAGCGAGCCGTCGGCGGTGAAGCCGTCAAAATCCTTAAGGCGATAGCGGCGCTCGTCGGTCCCGAAGGTCAGGGTGTGCTTGCCGTGGATCCAGGTGAAGTTATCGGCATATTCAAAAATGTTATCGGTTTGGGTATAATCATTGGCGTTTCCGGGGGCGTTATAGCCGTCGTCGAGGGTGAGGATGGGAAGTCCATAGAATTCCGGGAAGGGCGTGACGTTGGAGAAGCCTAGTTCCGAGGAGAGGTTGGGACCGAACGCCGCAGTGGACCCGTTGTGGAGGAATCCATAATCGTATCCCACGCGAAGATCGTTTACGGAATTGCTGCTGTTGTTGCGCACCCAATCGAGTCCTACCATCCGGCTGGGCTGCGTCGTCTCCGTGGAGGTGTCCGGGAAGAGGGAAGGGCTGTAGTTGATGTCCCGAGACACGATGACGGTGCCGGTCAAACGGTCGCGGCTGGTCAGATAATGATCAATCCGGCCATTGTAGGTGTCGGTGCCGATCGTACTCTTGAGGACGCCGAAAAGATTGGGGCAGCCCGGCTCAACGGCGCAGGTGACGGTGGGCGCAGGGAAATAGTTCAGCCATTTCTGCGCGATGGGGCTGATTTTGACGTTTGGATCGGAAGTGATAACGTTGTTCGTTGGAAAAGGCGAACGCGTAAAGGTCGCCCCTGAACCTGTGCTGGTGAGGGGATCATAAAGCGTATAGGGAGTGAAGACACCCCCGCTCGAAGTGCCCCAGTCCTGGAAATTCCCCTGGCGCTCCGCCGCGGTGGGCACCGTGGCGGAAGACACCGAAGCTCCACCCGAAAACTCCCGCCCCCCCTCGTAGGCGAAAAACCAGAAAGTTTTGTTGCGGCCATTATAGAGCTTGGGAAAAACCATCGGCCCGCCCAGCGTGAACCCGAACTGATTCTGGTTGTAGGGTGACTCCACCGGATTATGAGTATTGTTCAGCGTATTCAGATCCCTCGTGACGATGCTGGCAGGCTGGAGGGCGGCATTCTGAAAGTAGTCGTAGGCGGTCCCGTGCACTGAGTTCGTTCCGGACTTGATGGCCACGTTCACTTGCGCCGAACCCATTCCATAAGCGGCGCTGTAAAGGCCGTTTTGCAGCTTGAATTCCGAGATGGCGTCGGCCGAAATGAGATTGATGGATTTGTTGAAGAACATGTCGGTATTGGTGAGGCCGTCGATGAGGTAACTCACCGAACCCGGGCGCTCCCCGTTGATGCCGGCGGGTTCCCAACTGCTATTCAGGCCGTGTAGGTCAAAACTCGTGGAGTTTTGAATGCTGCCGTTGGGCTCAACCACCCCGGCGTTCATCAGGATCAATGTTGTGTAATCACGGCCGTTGAGGGGAAGGTTCTGGAGGGTTTTCGAATCCACCACCTCTCCGATGGTGGCGTTATCCGTTTGCAGCATCGCCGACTGCGCCTGCACCGTGACCTCCTGCTTGACCTGGCCCACCTCCAAGGTGAAGTCCTGCCGCAGCGTCTGTTCAACCTGCAACACCAGTCCCTTCGAGGTTGCCGTGCGAAAACCGCTCTTCTCAACGGTCACGTCATAGGTGTCGGGGATTTGGTTGATAAAGATGTAATCCCCTGTGCCGCCCGTGGTGTAAATCTGATTGACGCCCGTCTGCTCGTTGTGAAGAGTCACTTTCGCTCCCGGAACAGGGGCGCGCGAAGGATCCTGAACGTGCCCGAGCACGGTTCCAGTGGCGTTGTATTGACTCTGGGATTTGACGGGAATGGCCAGAAGGAGAAGCGCGGTGACGTAAGCCGCTGCGCCCCATAATAGCTTGTTTAACCGCATGGGTTTTCCTCCGTGAGAGAGTGAATTTTTGACCGCACCCGAAGCACAAGGATGTTCTACTGTATAGAACTCAATTACTCAAACGCTCCCTTTCTACACCGCAAAAACACATCTGTCAATTGTAATGATGCTGGAACTGGCAATTCCCTACAATTCTGCTAGATAGAACGTACTTAGGAATTGTCTGTACAAGCCCGGCCGAGGTTGTTATACTCACCTGACGTATGCCCGCGAACAATTACATTGCCGTCATCGAGAAGTCGGTTCGAGTTTTGGAAGCGTTCCAGGGCCAGCGCGAGGTGGCCCTGGCGGAATTGGCCGCGCGCACGCGCCTGGTGAAGAGCAGCGTCTTCCGGATTCTCTTTACCCTGGAACGTCTCGGCTGCGTGCAGAAGGTGAACGGCGGGCGCTATTCCCTCACTTCGCGGCTGGCCCGCCTGGCGGGTGATTACCCGCCCCGGTCCAACCTCAGCAGCCTGGCCGCGCCCTTCATGGCGGAATTGCTCCGCCGGTTTCAGGAAACCATCAACCTGGGCGTCTTGGACGGCGGCGAAGTGCTTTATATTCACGTCCTCGAATGCTCCCACCCCTTTCGTCTGGCCGCGCACGCGGGCATGCGCAGCCCACTCCATTCCACCGCGCTGGGAAAATGTTTACTCAGCCGCCTGCCCCGGCCGGAGATTGAGGCCATCCTGAAGGCCAATCCCCCGCGGAAATTGACGCCGCGCACGATCACCGAGATCTCGGCTCTCTGCAAAGAAGTGGCAAAAGTCCGGGCGCGCGGATACGCGGTGGATGGCGGAGAGGATTCCCACGGCGCCCGCTGCATTGGCGCGCCCATTTTGGATCCGCAAGGCCACGTTTGCGCCGCCATCAGCATTTCGGGCCCAGCCATGCGCGTGAAACCTTCCTGCGACAAGGAAATTGCCGGCGCGCTGATGGAGACCTGTCGCGAAATTTCCACGCTTCTTGGCTACACCGGCCACTTGACAGATAAAGTGCTCTTGGGAGGCCGTTAAAATGGAATTGGCGTTACTGGGTGGCCGGCCGGTTCGAGAGAAACCCTTCCCCTCTTGGCCGGATTACGGAAAGGAGGAGGAAGAGTTG
>JASHTZ010000345.1 GCA_030040295.1 Terriglobia bacterium
CCAAATATCCTTGGCGCCAAGGTACCACAGCTTTCGCTAACTTCATTACCGGGTCAATTCAACCTTTTCACGGGCCAACTGGAGCCGATTCCTGGGATGGGAGAACTGCGATCCCAGCCGGAGACTCTCTGGTTATTCGATCCGGATTTTGGGCTGGTGCTGCCGGAGAACCCGGCTGGCAAAGAAATCCTTGTCGAAGAGGGAATCGCTTTGAATTTCCCGGGGCCGGGGAGGCAGGTTGCAGGGAACGGGTCCCGACGGACGGGGAAGACCATCGCAGATCACAAATCGCAAATTGCAAACCCCGTTGAACCCTTGATTTTCGGCCGCAGGCCGTTTGTTCCGGACACGCCTCGCGTTGCCAAGACGGCGGACCTGGCGCAGGTGATTCTTTCGGGATACGGCATTTATCTCGGCAAGAAGAGCGAGCGGTTGCAGATCAAGGTTTCGGGCAAGGTGGCGAAGGACGCAAACGGCTCGACCTATGAGTTCCCAATGTTCCGCCTGAGTGAAGTCGTGATTGCCTCGCGCGGCGTTTCTTTTTCTTCGGACCTGCTGGAAGAATTCTGTGAGCGTGGCATCCGGCTGACCTTTCTGGATTACGCTGGCCGCCCATACGCCATGCTCAGTTCACCGACGCTGACGGCTACGGTGGAATCGCGCCGCGAGCAGTTGAAGGCCTTCGATGACGCCCGCGGATTGGAATTCGCCCGCGCCGTCGTGCGCGGCAAGATTCGGAACCAGCGCCATCTCCTGTTGTACTGCGGAAAGTATCTTAAGCAATCGGACCCTGAACGCCACACCGCAGTGGCCGACCTTGCGAAGCAATTGCGGCAACTCGAAGTCAAGGCGCGAAAGGTAGCCGGCAAAACGATTGCCGAGAAGCGCCAGGAGTTGTTGGGCCTGGAGGGTGTCGCCGGTCGCGTCTACTGGCAAGGCTTCAAGATCATCGTCGAGGGCAAAGCGGAGTTCATGGGACGCGTCCATCGCGGGGCGGACGATCCGCTGAATGCCCTGCTCAATTATGGTTATGGGATTCTCTACGGACACGTCTGGGGCGCCGTGGCGAACGCTGGCCTGGAGCCATTCGCAGGGTTCCTCCACGTGGACCGGCCGGGCAAACCTTCATTGGTGCTTGACCTGGTAGAAGAGTTCCGCCAGCCCGTTGTGGATCGCACGGTAATCGCTTTTGTTAACCTGGGTCAAAAGACAGAGATGAAAGAGGGCTTGCTCGACGAGGACACCCGGAAAGCGATTGCAGAGAAAGTGCTGGAACGACTTGCGAGCACAGAGGAGTTTCGTGGTCAGCAATACCAGATTCGGTCCATTGTCCAGATGCAAGCCCGGGCGCTGGTTGGCTTCCTGCGCGGCAAAGCCAGCTACAAGCCCTTTTCGTTTAGGTGGTGAAATGGCTGGAGTTATTTGTAAGTCGTCAGCCATCAACGCTAGCGGAGATCGCACCCGGTTCAAAGCGATGCAACCCTGACTGTAGACTTTGGATTTTCTACTGTTGACTGCTCTTATGGAACTCAGCACCCTGGTCATCTACGATATTGAAGACGATCGAGCCAGAACGCGCGTGTCGGAAGCCTGCAAGGATTTCGGTCTCGAGCGCTTGCAGTTTAGCTGTTTTCGCGGAACGCTTTCGCAAAACAAGCGCGAAGAGCTCTACGAGAAACTCCGGCGAATCCAGCGCGAATGGGAAACCCGGTGGCATAAAGACTTTCCGGAAGCCCAAACAAAGCAAACGGACCTGCCGGTTCCTCCCGGCGAGGAAGCCAAGGGGCGCTGGCGACCCGCATTCAAAATCATGATCCAGCCGCTTTGCGAGAAAGATGAGAAGACCGCGCTTTATGCGTATCTGTTTGCTGATATTCCGAAGGACTTGGACCAGGAGCGTCAAGACGGTTCTCGTGATACCAAATAGCTCCGGATTAATGCGGGCCCGGTGCGAAAAGTCTTTAAATTTGGGACGAATGTGAGTGCTGTTCGAGGTTGATGATGGAATTGAATGGGGCAATCAATTCTGGATCGGCAACTGCTACAGGGAATCTGTCTCCCGACCTTATCCCGCTGCGCGTCAACGACCTAAAGCAATGGGATTACTGCCCGCGGGTTGTGTTTTATAACACCGTGATGCCAGTGGCGCGAAAAAGCACTGTGAAGATGGAGCGCGGCAAGGAAGTCGAGATCAAGCTTGACGCGCTGGAGGCGCGGCGCACCCTGCGCCGGTACCGGTTGAGCGAGGGAGAGCGCCGGTTCCACGTCTGGGTTAACGCGCCCGCACTGGGTCTGAGTGGTAAACTTGATCTCCTGATCGTCACGCCGGAAGCGTGCTATCCCGTCGACTTCAAGTATACGCGTGACCGGCCCCGGCGGAACCACGTCATGCAACTCGCAGCTTATGCATTGCTGGTTGAAGATGCCATGAAGGTCCCTGCGCCAGCTGCGTTTGTCTACCTGACCCCGAGCGATCAACTTATTCGAATTAATGTCACTGAGCGGCTGAAGGAGCTCGTCCTGGCGCGGATTTCCAGTATTCGGCAAATGATTCGAGAGGAAATCCTGCCCGAACCCACGCCGGTGCGCGCTCGATGCGAGGAATGCGAGTTCAGAAACTACTGTGGGGATATCTTCTGAAAAAGGAGGAACATACAAAGGTGGAAGGGCCTGGGATAGACACGAGCGGCCGTCTGGGGTCGTGGATTTCCGCAAACCTCCCGGCATTTCCAGCAAGTCGGGGATTTTCGAAAAATTCCGGCTCGATCTCTCGGTATCATGATGAAAATAGGGCACAAAAAGAGCAGTTGAAGGAACTTCCCCGATGAAGAGGGGACTGAAATTTTCGTACCTGTTGTTTTCAGCATTGTGCCAAGCGAGTTGAAGGAACTTCCCCGATGAAGAGGGGACTGAAATGCGCTGTTCATCCAGCATAGAAAGCGGCCTCCGGGAGGTTGAAGGAACTTCCCCGATGAAGAGGGGACTGAAATCGCTCCCGCATACATACTCATGCCCG